>DXWR01000302.1 GCA_019416775.1 Oscillospiraceae bacterium
CAGTGCATCCAAACACTGCCGGCGTTCCATTTGAGTTTACTTCCCTGGGGTCAGGGATGAGATTCGATGTTCTGATTTCCGGTGGACCACACGTGCTGCTCCTTGGCGGCGGCCGGGGTGTTCTGGGCCATCACCCCCACCAGCTTGTGGGGCAGGTATTCCTCTTCCAGGTAGGTCATCTCCTGGGGGGTCAGCTTCAAATCCACCGCTTTGGCGGCGCCTTCGATGTGGTGGAGCTTGGTGGCCCCCACCACCGGGGCGGTAACCTTCTCCAGCAGCCAGGCCAGGGCGATCTCGGTCATGGACACGCCCCGCTGCTGAGCCAGCTGGGCCACCCGCCGGATAATCACCTCATCCTGCATGGCGGTGGCGTCGTACTTCAGCTTGGCGTAGCTGTCCTCCTCCAGCCGTTTGGAGGTTTCCCCGGGATGCTTGGACAGCCGTCCCCCGGCCAAGGCGCTGTAGGGGGTCATGGCAATGTTGTCCTCGGCGCAGAGCTTGGCCATTTCCCGCTCCTCCTCCCGGAAGATCAGGTTGTAGTGGCCCTGAACCGAGACGAATTTGGCAAAGCCCTCCCGTTCTGCCAAGGCGTTGGCTTTGGCCAGCTGATAGGCAAAGCAGTTGGAGATACCGATGTACCGCACCTTCCCTGCCTGAACCACCCGATTTAAGCCCTCCATTATCTGGTAGAGGGGGGTGGCGTAGTCCCACATATGGTAGATATACAGATCCACGTAGTCCAGCCCCAGGTTCCGCAGGCTGGTGTCGATCATCCGCTGGATGTGCTGCTGGCCGGAAACCCCGGCTTGGATCTCCTCCGGAGTGCAGGGGAGAAATTTGGTGGCGATGACCACATCCTCCCGCTTGGCGAACTCCTTCACCGCCCGCCCCAGGTACTGTTCACTGGTGCCGCTTTGGTAGCCGATGGCGGTGTCAAAAAAGTTCACTCCCAGCTCCAATCCCCGCCGGATGATCTCCCGGGAATGGGCTTCGTCCAGCGTCCAGCTGTGCTGGCCGTTTTGGGGGTCCCCAAAGCCCATGCACCCCATGCAGATTCGGGAAACGGTCAATTCCGAATTGCCCAATTTGGTATATTGCATTGTGATTCCTCCATTCCCATGATGTCCCCTTTCAGGAGGGTTATGCCAGCCGGTCCGCCCACTGTTTCAGTGCAGCGGGAGACAGGGGGCCGTTGAGCAGTTTCCCTTCCAGCACCACCCCGCCCGGGCAGCTGGAAGCCAGATCCTTGGCGGTGCTGCCCAGTCCGCTGCCCCCGGAGGTGGCAAACAGCACAATGGTTTTCCCAGTAAAGTCACAGCATTCCAAAAAGCTGCGGATAATGGCGGGGGCGGTGTACCACCAGATGGGAAATCCCAGAAAGATCCGGTCATACCCGGCCAGGTCGGCGTGGGTGTCCGCCAGCTTGGGGCGGCAGGCAGGGTCTTTCTGCTCCAGGGAGCTGCGGGAAGAAGGGTTTCGCCAATTCAGGTCCTGCAAGGTATAGGGCTGGGCGGGGCGGATCTCATAGAGGCCGGCGCCAATGGCCTTGGCCAGCGTTTCCGCCGCCCGTTTGGTGGTGCCGCCGGCAGAGAAAAATGCAACTAAGGTTTGTTTCATCTGTTTTTGCTCCTTTCCACACAAATTCCGGTTTCCTTTGCTGATTCCATTATAAAACGAAAAAAGTGCAATGTCTAATACCTATCTTTTATTGTTTCAAATTCATTTTTTCTATGGTTCTTCCCTTTCTCTCCCCTGCTCCGGCAAACGCCGCCGCCGTTCACAAGTCCGTTACACGTTGGGACAAGAATCGTGCTATGATAGGGATGTTTTCCCGGCGGCCGCCAAATTTGGAAAGGAAAGGGATCCCCGCCGCCGGTTTTTTGCCGCTGCAGCCTGGATTTGCCTGGGGGGTTGGGTTGCATTGTGTGGAGTATTCTAGTATAATAAGTGGTAATCTGCCGAGGGATGGACACGGCAGTGTCCGCAAGGAAAGGAATTATAGTATGAGCGAAGTAATCAAGCCCGGCCAAAGACTGTTTCCGGTGTTGGCCATGCGGGGCATTGTGATGTTTGAAGGGTCCCTGGCCCACTTTGACGTGGGACGGGAAAAGAGCCTGCTGGCGCTGGACTACGCCATGCAGCACGGCCGGCGAATCCTGCTGGTGACCCAGCGGGACATTATGACCGAAAACCCCACCACCGATCAACTTTATCAATACGGCGTCCTGGCAGAAATCAAGCAGATGTTCAAAACCCAGGACGGCATCTCCCGGGTGCTGGTGGAATGTCTTCAGCGGATCAAATTAGGAAAAAACCGGGCGGAAGAGCCCTTTTTGCAGGCCAACTACCGCTCCGCCCCCATTCACCCCAGCGAAGTGGAGCAGGAGCGAATGGAGGCCGCCATCCGGCTGGTGAAGTCCCTGTTTGAGGACTACGCCCAAAATGTACCCAAGATGAACGAAGACGTGCTGATCCGGGTGATGGAGGAGCAGGATCCCCACCAGCTGTTCTGCCTCATCGGACAGAACACCATGCTCTCCTACGAGCAGAAACAGGAACTGCTGGAGCAGGACACCGACTACCTGCGTTTGCAGCGTCTGGCCGCCATTCTGGACCACGAAACCAACGTAATGGTCATCGAGCAGGACCTGTTCGACACCGTCCGGGAAAACCTGGACCGGAACCAGCGGGAATACGTCCTAAGGGAACAGATGAAGGCCATCCAGCAGCAGCTGGGAGAGGACGGCTACGGCTCCGACCAGGAGGAGCTGGACGAGCTGCAAAAGCAGATCAAGGCCATCCAGAACATCTCGGACCAGAGCCGGGAGAAGCTGCTCAAGGAATGGGGCAAGCTGAGCAAAATGCCGGCCATGTCCCAGGAAGCGGGGGTGATCCGGGGGTATCTGGAAACGGTGCTGGAGCTGCCCTGGGACGCCTCCACCCAGGACAACGTGGATTTAAAGCAGGCCAAAAAGATTTTAAACCAGGACCACTACGGCCTGGAAAAGGTGAAGGACCGGATTTTGGAGAGCCTGGCGGTGCGGCAGTTAAAGCCGGGCAACCAGGGACAGATCCTCTGCCTGGTGGGCCCTCCCGGGGTGGGCAAAACCAGCATCGGCAAATCCATCGCCCGGGCCATGGGCCGGACCTACGTGCGGCTGAGCTTAGGCGGCGTCAAGGATGAAAGCGACATCCGGGGCCACCGGAAAACCTATGTGGGGGCCATGCCGGGGCGGATTGTCAACGCCTTGATCCAGGCCAAGGTGAACAACCCCTTAATCCTGCTGGACGAGATCGACAAAATGGCCAACGATTTCCGGGGGGATCCTGCCTCCGCCATGCTGGAAGTGCTGGACGGGGAGCAGAACAACACCTTCCGGGATCACTACATCGAACTGCCCTTTGATTTGAGCAAGGTGCTGTTCATCACCACCGCCAACGACCTGTCCACCGTCTCCCCGCCGCTGCTGGACCGGATGGACGTCATCGAGCTGTCCAGCTACACCCGGGAGGAAAAGTTCCACATCGCCAAGGAATACCTGGTGAAAAAGCAGATGGACAAGCACGGCCTCACCGGCAAGGACGTCTCCTTCACCCCGGCGGGGCTGTACACCCTCATCGACCGGTACACCCGGGAAGCGGGGGTTCGGACCCTGGAACGGCGGATCGGGGACATCTGCCGGAAGGTGGCGTTGGAAAAGGTCACCGAAGGGGAAGAATTTTCCAAAAAGACGGTGGGGGGCAAGCGGATGGAAAAGTACCTGGGGCCGAAAAAGTTCCGGGTGTCCTCCATCCCCAAAACCGACCAGATCGGCTTAGTCACCGGCCTGGCCTGGACCAGTGTGGGAGGCGAAACCCTGGAAATTGAGGTGAGCTGTGTGGAGGGCACCGGCAAGGTGGAGATCACCGGCAACCTGGGCTCCATTATGACCGAGTCCGCCAAGCTGGCGGTGACCTATGTGCGGAGCATCGCCGACCGCTACCACATCCCCAAGGATTTCTACAAAACCAAGGACATCCACATCCATGCCCCGGAAGGGGCGGTACCCAAGGACGGCCCCAGCGCCGGAGTCACCATGACCACCGCTTTGGTCAGCGCCCTGGCCAACATCCCGGTGCGCCGCACCGTGGCCATGACGGGAGAGATTTCCCTGCGGGGCCGGGTGCTACCCATCGGCGGGCTGAAGGAAAAGAGCATCGCCGCCTACCGGGCGGGGGTGAAAACGGTGTTGATCCCGGCGGAAAACCTGCCGGATCTGGAGGAAATCGATCCTTCGGTGCGCAAGGGAATGGAATTTCTGCCTATGGAGACCATCGACCAGGTGCTGGAACAGGCCTTGGTGCTGCCGGAAAAGCCGGAAACCCACCGGTCCATGGACCCATCGGTGGTGCTGGTGAAAAACCCGGTTCCCGCCGAAAACGCCACCATCCAACAGTAAGACAAAGGAGAAGTTTATGCCACTGCCCTATCAACAAGCCGCCTACCTGAAAAGCTACGGCCTGGCCCGTCAGCTTCCCCACAGCGACGTGCCGGAAATTGCCTTTGCCGGGCGTTCCAACGTGGGAAAATCCTCCCTGCTCAACAAGCTGTTCGGCCGGAAAAACCTGGCCCGGGTCAGCTCCATGCCGGGAAAGACGGTAACCATCAACTTTTATCAGGTGGGGCCGGTGCATTTTGTGGACCTGCCGGGGTACGGCTACGCCAAGGTGGCCAAAACCGAAAAGGACCGGTGGAGCGAACTGATGGAGCACTACTTCACCAGCGACCGTCCGGTGGAACTGGTGGTGCAGCTTATCGACCTGCGCCATCCCCCCACCAAGCAGGATTTGCAGATGGTGAATATGCTCATCGACCACGGGTTCCCCTTTGTGGTGGCCCTGACCAAGGCGGACAAGTTAAACGTCACCCAACGCAAACAGCGTTTGGAGGCATTGCAGCAGGAACTGCCCTGCGCCGACCAGATCCAGATGGTGATCACCTCCACCCTCACCGGGGAGGGGATGGACACCCTGCGGGAACTGATCGACTCCCTCTTTGAAGAGGAAGGGCAGTAACAGGAGAGTATAGAACAGAAAAGGAAGTGCAAGGATGTTTGTATCAAAGGATTTGGCTGTCAACCAAAAGGGACATTTGACCATCGGCGGGGTGGACACCGTAGATCTGGCAAAGGAGTACGGCACCCCCCTCTATGTGATGGATGAGGATTACATTCGGGAAAACATGGCCCTGTTTCGGGACAGCATAGAAAAATATTACGGGGGCAACGGCTTAGTCTGCTACGCCTCCAAGGCCTTCGCCTGCAAGGAAATGTACCGGATCGCCAAGGGCGAGAACATCGGGGTGGACATTGTCTCTATCGGAGAGCTGTACACCGCCATGCAGGTGGACTTCCCCGCCGATAAAATCTGCTACCACGGCAACAACAAAACCCGCCGGGAGATCACCATGGCCCTGGAATACGGGGTGGAAAAGCTGGTGGTGGACAACCTGATGGAGCTGGATCTGGTCAACGAGATCGCCGGAGAGCTGGGCAAACCCGCCAAGATTTTGCTGCGGCTCACCCCCGGCATCGACGCCCACACCCACGACTTCATCAAAACCGGCAAGATCGACTCCAAGTTCGGCCTGACCATCCAGCTGGGAGACGCCATGGAGGGGGTCAAGAAGGCCATTGCCCTGCCCCACATCCAGCTGCTGGGCTTCCACTGCCACATCGGCAGCCAGATTCTGGACATCTCCCCCTTCGCCCACGCGGCCGAGGTGGTGCTGGATTTCATCGCCCAGGTGAAGAAGGAATGTGGCTACGAACTGTCCATCCTAAACTTAGGAGGGGGCTTTGGCATCCACTACACCTTGGAGGACGACCCCGATCCCTACGACGCCTACATGGAACAGGTGAGCCGGGCGGTGAAGGCCAAGACGGAAGAACTGGGCTTACAGCTGCCCTACATCATCATTGAGCCCGGCCGGTCCATTGTGGGCCCTGCGGGCATCACCCTCCACACCGTAGGCGGCATCAAGAACATCCCGGGCTACCGGAAGTACGTCAGTGTGGACGGGGGCATGACCGACAACATCCGCTACGCCCTGTACGGCAGCAAGTACGACTTTTTGCTGGCCAACAAGGCAGACCAGCCCAAGGACGACGTAGTGACCATTGCAGGACGGTGCTGCGAAAGCGGCGACCTGCTGGGGGAAGGAGTCCAGCTGCAAACGGCAGAAGTGGGGGACATCCTCTGCACCTGCGCTACCGGAGCCTACAACTACACCATGAGCAGCAACTACAACCGGGTCTGCACCCCGGGAGTGGTGTTCGTCAAGGGCGGCGAAAGCCGGGTGGTGATTAAGGCCCAAACCTTGGAAGATTTGGTGCGAAACGATATTTAATTCCGCATAAAACCAAAGCGCTGGAGGAAAAATCTCCGGCGCTTCAGAGTGTAGAAAAAGGTCATTAGCAGCCTTGGCCCCTTCTGATGAGGGGGCTGTCTGCGAAGCAGACTGGGGGAGAGAAAACGATAAAATTCGTGCTATTCTTAAATAGTGCAAATAAGATTGTTTTTC
>DXWR01000303.1 GCA_019416775.1 Oscillospiraceae bacterium
GCTTAAAAAGTAAGGTGGCAGCTAAGCTCATCATGGGGCACATCAAGGTCACCGTCATCCACTGCACCGCCAAAATGCAGAAAATCGGCTTATCTTTGGCAGGATCAAAATGCTTTCTCATCACCCGGCGGGCAACGGGTCCGGCAATCAGGCTTTCCAGCACAATCACCAGCACCCCCATCAACGGCAGGTCCAAAAAGGGACGCCAAAGCAGATCGTTGGTGATCCCTCCCTCCTGCAGCGCCAGATTGTACAGTTCCATGGGATACACCATCAGAATGGCCATGACAATGGAAAAGAATATTTTTTGAGGTTTGGTTTGGGGCACGACAATTCCTCCCTGAAAAAAATAAAACGCGCCCCAGAACAACCGGACTTACGGCATTCTGCGGCACGTTGCATTCTTTATGATACCTCAAGTTTATTTCCCAGGCAAAGGGCATTTTGCACAAAGATACAGCGCAGAATTTTGTGCAATCTTTTTGGTGGTTGCTGTAACCATCCCGCCCTGTTTTCCCACTAACCAGGTGAAAGGAAGAAAAAAGGAGGGGTCTCCATGGAAGATCAAGCCATCATTGCCTTATATTGGAAGCGGGACCAGGAGGCAATCCGGCAGACGGACCTGCAATACGGATCCCGGCTGCAGCATTTGTCCTACTCCATTTTATTCAACGAGGAAGACGTCAAGGAAAGCGTCAACGACACCTATTGGAAAGCCTGGGACACCATCCCCCCCAAACGTCCCAACTACTTTTTCGCCTACCTGGCGAAAATCTGCCGATATCTCTCCATGGGGAAACTGGACTGGAACCGGGCCCAAAAGCGAAGCGCCCCCATTGTGGAACTGACGGCGGAGCTGGAACTCTGCATCCCCGACCGGCAGGAGGAGGGGCGCATCCAGGAACGTTCCTTAAAGGAGTCGTTAAACCGGTTTTTGGAAGGGCTTTCCAAGGAAAAGCGGTGTATCTTTCTGCGCCGGTACTGGTTCGGGGATTCGGTCAAGGAAATCGCCCAGCGGTACGGCATGGGGGAAAGCAAGGTGAAAACCACCCTGTTCCGGGTGCGAAATCAGCTGCGGCAGCATTTGCTCAAGGAGGGATTTTCGTTATGAACGGAAAAGATTTGTGGAAGGCATTCAACGACGTGGAGGAAAAATACCTTCAGGAAGCGGAGGAATTTCCCAAGCGGTCCCGTCTCAGGAGGCATTGGTGGCAGCCGGCGGCGGCCTGCTTTGCCGTGGTGATGATCGGGGCGGCCATTGTGGTGCCTAACTGGCTGTTTTCCTCCTCCATCGGCAGCGACCGGCTGATTGGTTTTGAGCAATTCGGCTCTTGGGGCGGCATCGGCGACATGACCAACCCTTGGGACTGGTTCACCGGCCTGTTTGGCGGTTCCGGAGAGGAAAGCGTGTCCAGCGGCCGGGAAGAGGGCATTCAAGTCAGCCTCAGCAATGTGCCGGTGAATCAAATCTCCGGGGTGCCTCAAAGCGATCTGTCCTATGTGGCTCTGATGGAAGAGCAGCGAACCACCTGGACCCAAGAGCAGGTGGAGGACTACTACGGCCTGCACTTCGACACCATGGAAGTGCCGGCAGGGATGCAGGCCCAAACCGATCTCTCCCAGGGAATGCCGGTGTGGATCAACGACGACGGTTCCATGCGGTTTGACGGGCTGAAGCTGTATTTCACCCAAGATTCTTCCCGGCAGGAGTACCCGGAAGGAACCGAAAAGAGCCTTACCCTCACCGCCTCCAAAATCGGGCTGCTGAATCTGTCCGACTCCCTTTATCTCACCGACACGGTAGAAACCTGGCGCTTCCAGGGAGTTGAAATCACCATTGGGTACTGCGCCATGAGCTGCGGCTCCTATGACGAAACCACCCACGCCCCTGCCGGCGCCTACCCGGTGTACACGGCGGAATTTGAATATGGCGGAGCCCAGTACCGGCTGGTGGGCCAGCGGATTTCCCGGCGGGATATGGTCACTGCCGTGGCCACGCTGCTGAGCCAGGGAGAAGACGTGGAGATTATTTCCTAAGGGATTGGATTTCCTCCATCATCCACTGGGCCGTCCGGACTCCGTCCACGGCGGCGCTTAAAATCCCTCCGGCATACCCGGCCCCTTCCCCGCAGGGGTACAGGCCGTAAAGTCCCTGGGCCATCCCCGTTTCCCCTCGAGGGATTCGCACCGGGGAGGAGGTACGGGTTTCCGGGGCGGTCAATACACTGTCCGGCGCATCGAAGCCGGGCAGTTTTTTGCCCATTCGCACAATTCCCTCCCGAAGCATATAGGGGATCACCGGCGGGAACAGGGCGTCCAGATCCCCCGGCGTCACTCCCAAAGCATAGGTGGGCTGCACCCGGTTCAGATCCAGCCCGGTTTTGTGCTGCAAAAACCGTCCCACCGTCACCCCCAGGGCGGCGCCGGTTTCCCCACCCATGGCAAAGGCGGCCTGTTCCAATTTTTGCTGGAAGTACATTCCATCCAGGGGCCCGGTGCCGAAATCTTCCGGGGACACCGAAACCACCAGCCCGGCGTTGGCATTTTTCCCATCCCGGGCGTGGTAGCTCATGCCGTTGGTCACCACGGTGCCCGGCTGGCTGGCACTGGGCACCACATATCCCCCGGGGCACATACAGAAGGTGTACACCCCCCGGTCCTCCTGCCGCCAGCTGAGCTGGTATTCTCCCACCGGCAGGGCGGGATGACCGGCATATTTGCCGTACAGCCCCCGGTCAATCAAGGATTGGGGATGTTCGATCCGCACCCCCACCGAAAAGGGTTTGGGAAGCAGCGTTACTCCCTGTCCCAGCAGGGTTTCCAGGGTATCCCGGGCGCTGTGGCCCAAGGCAAGCACCACAAATTCCGAAGGGATCTCTTCCCCGTTGGCCACCACTCCCCGGACCTTCCCCTGCTGTATCAGCAGCTCCTGGACCTGGGTGTCAAACCGGATTTCACCTCCCAGACGGAGGATTTCCCGGCGCAGGTTCTGCACCACCTGCCGAAGCTGATCGGTGCCGATGTGGGGTTTGGCTTTGATGAGGATTTCTTCCGGCGCCCCCAAGGCCGCCAGCTGTTCCAGCACCCAGTGGCAGCGGGGATCGTGAATCCGGGTGGTGAGCTTGCCGTCGCTAAACGCCCCGGCGCCCCCTTCTCCAAATTGGACATTGGCAGCCGGATCCAACTTTCCGGTGCGCCAGTACTCCTCCACCGCCGCAGCCCGGCGCTCCATCTCCGGTCCCCGCTCCAGCACCAACGGACGCAGCCCGGCCCGGGCCAGCTGATAGGCGCAGAACATCCCCGCCGGGCCGAAGCCCACCACAATGGGGGGATGGGACAACGGCGTCAGCTTGGGCGGATCCATTTCCGGCAGCGGCGGCTGATACCGCACCCGGGAAGAATGCAGCCGGTTGGCCAGCGCCTCCTCCCCTTCCGCCAGGGAAAGCTGCACCGAATAGATAAAGCGCATATCCTGTTGTTTCCGGGCGTCCAGGGAACGCTTATACACCCGGGCTAACTTCACCTGATCCCGGCCTAGGCGGCAGAGGGACAGGGCGCGGTCCACCGCCTGTTCTTCCGGGGCGGTGAGAGGCAGTTTGATGTCGCTAATGAAAAGAGGCATAACGGATTCCTCCCAAGATTACTGAAGGTATTATACCAAAAAAAACCTGTTGGGTTTCCACTGGTTTTCGCCGTCCGGCGAAATGCCGCCCCTGCTTTTTGGGCGGCAAAGTGGGAACCGTAATGATTGCCTCAGCAATCACTATACCATAAAAACCGGAAAAGAGAAAACCTCTGCCATGGAAAACCAGACAGCAGACAAATTTCGACCTTATTTGACAGAGCAAGCCGTTGTTGTTATAATGCCTGTAAGACACCAAGAATATCGTGTCCACTCGCATTTGCGGGGGAAGGAC
>DXWR01000304.1 GCA_019416775.1 Oscillospiraceae bacterium
GCCCAAATCCATCCAAACCCTTCCCATCCATAAGAAGATGGGAAAGGCGTCCATGTCCTTTCTTACCGCGCTGTCCTTGAGCTTTAACAATCTGTGGACCAAAAAGGCCCGGACCATTTTGACCTCCTTTGCCGGTTCCATCGGCATTATCGGCATTGCCTTGATTTTGGCCATCTCCAACGGGGTCAATGGTTACATCCAGACCTTGGAGGAAGAGACCCTTTCGGAATATCCTCTGGAAATCCAAAGTACCACCATGGATCTCACCTCTATGATGGCCAGCATGATGGGAGGATCAGGGGAAGAATCCGGGGAGGTCACCGTTTCCCAGATGCTTACCAATCTGTTTTCCAAGGTGGAGCCCAACGATCTGGAATCTTTGAAGGCTTATTTCGACAGCGGGGCCAGCGGCATCGACCAATACGCCCATGCCATTGAGTATTCCTACGATGTGGCTCCCCAGATTTACCAGCAGAAATCGGACAACAGTATGCGGCAGGTCAATCCCGACCACTCCTTTGCCGCCTTAGGAATCGGCAACGATTCCAACAGCTTTATGTCCTCGATGATGAACACTGATGTGTTTTACCAAATGCCGGAAAACGCCGATCTGTATCAGGATCAGTATGAGGTAAAAGCGGGGCGTTGGCCGGAACGGTACAATGAATGTGTGGTGGTGCTCACCTCTCGGGGCAGCATCAGCGACTTTATGCTCTACACCCTGGGCCTGCGGGACTCGGTGGAGCTGGACGATATGATCCAACAGTTTTTGGAAGGGGAATCGGTTGCCACCCCGGACAATCTGGGCTCCTACCAATACAGCGACTTTTTGGGCATTACCTTCAAATTGGTCAACGCCGCCGATTATTATGAGTATGACGAAACCTACGCCCTGTGGCGAGACCGGTCGGAAGATGACGCTTACCTTCAGGACTTGGTCAACCGAGGAGAGGACATTACGGTGGTAGGGGTGGTGCAGCCCGCCCAAGGGACCACCGCCTCCATGCTCAGCACCGGCATTGCCTATCCTGCCTCTTTGACCCAGCATGTAATGGAGCAGGCCGCCGCCAGTTCCATTGTGCAGCAGCAGCTGGAGAATCCCCAGGTGAATGTGCTTACCGGCAACTCCTTTGGAGAGGACAACAGCGAAAACCGGTTGGATATGAGCTCGCTCTTCACGGTGGACCAGCAGGCCTTGGAAAACGCCTTTACCTTTGATACCAGTGCCTTGGAGTTGGATCTGTCCGATGCCTTGAGCTTGGACAGCAGCTCCCTGGATCTTTCCGGCATGGTGGATCTGGAAAATATCTCCCTGGACCTGCCGGAAATGCCTCCCATGGATTTAGGGGACATGATGGGAAATTTGGATCTCTCCCTATCTCCGGAGGGAATGCAGCAGCTGGCGGGCAGCTTAATGGAAGGCTACGCCGATTATGCGGCGTCCCACCCGGAAGCGGACCTATCCCGGATCCATGAGGGCTTTTCCCAGTACCTCCAGTCCCCCGAAGGCCAGCAGATTTTGGAGGAGGGCATCCAAGAGATTTTGGCCTCCAATCTGGACATTAGCGTCTCCCAGGAGGGGATGCAGGCCATGATGCGAAATCTTATGGCTGGATTTGAGACGTATTTGCAAGAAAACGGCCTCACCGACCCTGCCCAAATGAACCAGTATCTGTCCGACTATCTTCAGACTCCTCAAGCCCAGCAGATCATCACCGACAGTGTTTCGGATGTTTTCCAGATCAATGGAGATGTCACCGTGCTGCCGAATCAGATGCAGGGGCTGATGGAACAGTTAATGGCGGGCTATCAGCAGTACGCTGCCGCAAACCAGCTCCCCGATCCCAGCCGGATCAATGAATATTTTGCCGCCTACCTCCAAAGCCCGGAGGCACAGCAGCAGATTGCCGTCGGTATGGCCGGCTTGTTGGATCTGGAGGGGTTACAGCAGCAGATTTCCCAGGCGATGGGAAGTTATATGGAAACCGCCATGTCCTCCTACTCCGGAGCCATTACCCAGGCCATGGAAAGCCAGATTTCCTCTGCCATGGATCAGATCATGGACCAGGTGGGAACCAGTCTGGAAGCCTCTATGGAACAGTCCATGAGCCAAATGACCGATAACCTGGGAAGTGCCTTTCAGGTCAATCCCGACGCCTTTGCCGGAGCCATTCAGATGAATATGAGCCAGGAGGAGCTGGCAGAGCTGCTCACCGCCCTGATGTCCGGGGAGGACGCCTCTTACAGCAATAACCTGGTCAGTTTCGGCTATGCGGATGTGAATAACCCCAGCGGAATTGCCATCTACCCTTATGACTTTGAAAGCAAAGGGGAAATTACCAACATCCTGGAAGAATACAACAATCGGATGGAGGAATTGGGTGAGGACAGCAAGGTGATCAGCTACACCGACATGGTGGGTACCCTGATGTCTTCCGTGACCCAGATTGTGGACATTATCAGCTATGTGCTGGTGGCCTTTGTGGCCATTTCCTTGGTGGTGTCCTCCATTATGATCGGGGTCATCACCTATATCAGCGTGTTGGAGCGGAAAAAGGAGATTGGCATCCTTCGAGCCATCGGCGCCTCCAAACACAACATCTCCCAGGTGTTTAACGCCGAGACCTTTATCATCGGCCTTTGCGCCGGCGTGATCGGCATCGGATTGACTCTGCTGCTGCTGATCCCCGGCAACGCCATCATCCACTCCCTGGCTGGGACAACCGCCATCAATGCGTCCCTGCCGGTGGTGTCCGGCATTATTTTGATTGCTCTCAGTGTGGTGCTGACCCTATTGGGCGGCTTGATTCCCTCTCGGAAAGCTGCTAAAAGCGATCCGGTGGCTGCCCTTCGTTCAGAGTAAGGGAGCAGTCCCAAGACAAAATATCATCCCGGCTGTTGCCGTTGGAGGTGAGGAAGACTTCTTCCTTCTCCGGGCTGCAGCCGGGATTTTTGTTTGCTGTGTTAGGAAAATTGGGTGCGGCTGGGGCTGGAGCCGGTAAAGATAATCCAGCTTTTGCCGGGGTTGACCAATAGCTCCATGCCGGAAGCGTCGGTAAAGGTGAGCCGGTCTCCGGTATTGCCCTTGCTCCAGGAAATGGATTGGGCGGTGCCTTTGCTGATGTAGTAACCGCTGCCGGAGGAAAGGCCCACGTCCTTGTGCACTCCGTCCTCCATAAGGCTGACACTGGTGTACAGCACAAAAGCATTGTCCACATACACCGTTTCCCCTGTGTTGCCGTCTGTTTCGGTGGAGCCGAATTCCCCTTTGGCGTATTGGCCTTTGCCGGGGTCGTAGGTGAAGGTGGCGGTGATTTCTCCGGTGGCGGGGACGGTGACCTGGTTGGCGGTAATGTCTCCAGCGGTGATGCCTGCCTGGTTGAAGGCAAATAGGGAGGGGTACCCTTCCTGTGTCAGATTGGCGGAAACGGCGGCCAGACCTTGGCTCAGCCCGTCGGGCTCAATGAACCGAGTGTGCTCCAAAGCCCGGCCCAGGCTGCGGTCGGTGATAAAGTACCGTTCTCCGTAGGTCATGCCGTCCAAATGGTCCACACCGTATCGGGAGATGGCGTTGTAAGCAAAGTCGCTTCCTCCCCAGTGGACCAGTACCGCATCGGCGGCCGACGCTAACTCCACAAAGTCGTGGCGGGCGCTGCGCAAAGAACCGTACCGGGGGGCTTGCCGGTAATCAGCGGTGAGGGCCATTAACCGGGTGCTGGCCCCTTCCACCGGCAGTTCATACACCACGTCAAAGTTGGCGATGCCATTGTGGGGCAGGGCCGCCCGGGCATTGTTGATCATAAAGGCCACCGGGCGGGTATTGACCATTTCTTGAGCCAACGTTTGGGTGCCGGTGAGAGGGTTTACCGCCAGCACCGGCTGAGGTTGGGGCGCTTCTTCCGGAGGCGAAACTTCCGTTTGGCCGGTTTGGGAGGGAGTGTTTTCCCAGGAAAAGGGAATCAGCCCGGTCCCATCCGGACGCAGCAGTGCCCAGGCGCCCAGCAGGATCAGTAAAATGCCGGCCAGGGCTAGGATCACCGCTGCTGTTACCCGGCCTTTTGCCACTTTTCGTTTTCTCTTTTTTCGCTGTGCCATGCTATGCTTCCTTTCTCAGGGGGTTAAGGCGCCGTACCAATCTGTTGCAGCCGGGAAGCTAACTCATTGCCGTCGGTGAGCTGCTGGATGGAAAAGAGCAGCAGGGTGGAGGAAAACTTCTCGGGATGGAGAGAGGCCAGCTGCTCCTGGGTGGCGTCCGAAAGGTGCACCACCGTAATCTGCCGGTAGTGCAGGGATAAAAAAGGAATGATAGAATTGGAAAAATCATCGGTGATCACCAGCAGAGACCGCTGGCTGGAACTGTCTGTGCGGATTTCCGCTATGCCCCAGCCGCTGCCCAGGTAATAGCTCATGGGATCGCCAGTGTTCAGGTATTCCGGAAAATAAAGGGAATGGGATTGGGTGGTGTAACCGTCGTACTGCAGATTGACCTGCTCCACCGTTCCACCGCTGTTGCTGTAGTATTCGTCCAAAGTGTCTCCGGGACCGGTGGGGATCATGGTCCGTCGGTACAGATTGCCGTAGATGCCGCCCTGGACATGGCGGATATCAAAGGACTCCAACCCCAAAGCGCTCTGCCCCAACGCCCGGATCAGGGAGCGGTAGCAGAGATAGCTGCCGTAGCCGGTGAGCCGATTGTCGGTGGTGTAGTAGAGATTGTCGTCCTGGACCGAGGTAAGCACCGAATACAAATCCACCGTACGGGTTTTGTCCACGGCGCTGTAGGCGTCCACCATCAGTTGTCCTTCGTCCAATAGGTCCGGGGTGTTGGGCAGCTGGTCCTCATATACCGTCCAAGCGGAGGGAACCAACCCCAGCACGCTGTTGTCCTGACGGCCTAAAAAATCCGAGACGGCGGAGATGGCGGGCCTAGCGGAAGATGCGGAGCCGGCAACCCGTTCTACCTGCCGGTTTTCCAACAAATACACCTGATCCACCTGCCCCATGTCCAGAAAAGCCGCCATTCGGTTGGTCCAGGGGGCCAGCGCATCCAAGAAGGGGAAATGCTCTTTGACGTAGTTTTCTAAGGAGGCTTGGGTGCCCTGGTTCAGTACACCGGACAGGGAAACCTGAGGCAGCGACGGCAGACTTTCCCCCCGGGTGATGGAATAGTCGGACTTGGGAGAAAACAAGGTGATAAGTCCCAAAACGCAGAGAACGCCGCCGCCAAGGAGGGCGGGAATGAGTTTCAAATTGAATTTACCTTTCATGGCAGCTCCTTTCCAACAAGATAGCTTGGAAAACCATCAAAACCGCATCAAGCTCAGACAGGGGTCGCTGTGGGCGGAGAGGAGATAGAAAACGCTCCCCAGCATCCCCACCGTTTCCGCCACGCCTAAACCGATTCGGGACAGGGTGGGGAAGCGCCGCAGGCACCAAAGATAAAATTTGTGCCAGAAACTGCCGCAACAGAAGGCAGCCAGCAGCAGAATAAACCAGTAGTGCTGGAAAAAGAACCACCCGGCGTCGTCTGCCAGCACTCCGGTGGAGCCGAACATGGCCCCAAGATAGCGAATCATCTGCATGGCGTTTTGAGCGGAAAGGATCACAAATCCAATCAGCAGCACCAGAAGAGTGTAGATCCGCCGCACCAATCCCGGCAATTTGTTCAGCAGGGAGGAGAGGAAGGTGGACTCCAGCAGGATGAAAAAGCAGATCCACAGCCCCCACAATACCCCGAACAAATGGTTGCCGTACCACAGCCCCATA
>DXWR01000305.1 GCA_019416775.1 Oscillospiraceae bacterium
AAAGACTGCACCTTCACCGCCTTTGTGGTGGAGGCAGTGCGGTGGGCGCTGGAAAATCTGGAGGAACAACAAAAACAAATGGTGTTTTCCCCCTCCAAAGAAGAATAAACCATGGCTTCCCTGCCATACTAACCCAAGACAGCGTTCTGTCATGTTACAAGGAGGTTTTTATGGTATGAAAAAAATGATCCTTGCCCTGTCTTTGTGTCTTTGCCTGTTGGTTGGGACAGGATGCTCCGCCGGCGGAGACGCCGCAGAGGACATTGGCGACGGGGCCAGCCGTTTACTGGAAGATGGCGGCGATATGGTCAGCGATTTAGGTGACACCGCCAGCAACCTGTTGGAAGACGGCGGCAATGCCGTCAGTGAACTCGGCGACTCAGTAAGCGACACCATCAGCGATACCGACAGCAACTTAAACACCCCCGCCAACACCACCGCCCAGGTCCCCCTGGGCGACCTGTCGGGGTATTCCACCGTGGCCCAGGGCTGGGGCCAGGGAAAGAATGTGGACGCCGAAAACCGCCCGGATGCCTGTCTGCAATACCAACAGAAATACGGAAACCTGGGGGGCGTCTTTTTGGGGGCGGACCAACCGGTGATGACCCTCACCTTTGACGAGGGGTATGAAAACGGTTACACGGCGCAGATCCTGGCTACCTTAAAGGAAAAGCAGGTCAGCGCCGTGTTTTTCTGTACTTTGGATTATATTGAAGGCAACCCGGAATTGGTCCAGCGGATGATTGACGAAGGCCATGTGGTGGCCAACCACTCCGCCAGCCATGCCTCCACCCCTACCCTTTCCGCGGCGGAAGTAGCCCAGGAGATTTTGGAGGTGCACCAGGTAGTTCAGGAAGACTTCGGCTACACCATGACCCTGTTCCGCAATCCGGAAGGCAGCTTCTGCGAGCGGGATCTGGCCATTGCCCAGCAGCTGGGGTATCAAAGCGTATTTTGGAGCTTTGCCTACGTAGACTGGGTGGTGGATGACCAGCCCGATCCCGACGAAAGCCTGACCCGTTTGGTGGACGCCATCCACCCCGGGGCCATCTATCTGCTTCACCCGGTGAGTTCCACCAACGCTGCCATTTTAGGGGATTTCATCGAACAAGCCCGTCAGCAGGGATATGAATTCACCAGCGAAATCACGCCCCTACAAGCCTAACTCTTTGCCCCAATCTGAAAAAACTGCCCTCTGTACCACACATACAGAGGGCTTTTTGCGTCAGCCGGAGAGATATTTTTTCAGCTTCTTTTTCCGCACGCCGAACACGGCCCAAGCGATGGAAAAAGCCATCATCAGCACCCCGAATCCACAGACTCCCAAGATGCTGGTTACAGTCAGGGTTTGACCGAAATACTTATACACCGTACTGTATTGCAGCCAGCACAGATACACCGGCACCACCACCAGATAGGCCACCGCCAAATCCAAGGCGGTCTGCATCAAATTTTCATAAAGAATAATCCGGCTTACCTGCCAGCGGGAGTACCCCAGGCTGTAGAGAATGCTCATCTGCTTGTTTTTCCGCTTGATGTGCCCCTTGGTCAAGAAGGTGATGATAATGCCGAAGAGCACCACTAAAATGGCCATAATGGAGAAGAACAGCCCCTGCTGATACCGGTACAGCGCCGCCATCTCCCCGTGCTTGGCGTCGTACTGGGAGAGCTGTTTAAAGTGGGGGAGCATTTCATCCAGCTGAGCGGACACCTGGGGGATTTCTTCCGGGCTTTGGGCAATCACCAGCATCTGTTTGTAACCGGTGCCGTAGGCCGCCACATAGTGCTCATAGTCTTGATAAATCCCTTGGCAAACTGCCTGGCTTTGAGGATTCATGGCGTCATAATTCATTTCCTTCATCTGCTGATACCATTCTTCGGTGGGGGTAATACTGGTATCCATGTAACCCACATACACTGTCTGATCTGGCTGGAAGGATTGCTGATAATCCGTATGATAAATTCCACAAATAGAGTAAGTTTTTTCCTTTGTGTCAACACCGAGATAATTATCTCCCTCCCAAATTCCTTTTTCCACTGGAAATTGAATCTCCTGCCCAACTAACTGCGTAAGGGAACTATTTTGCTGCTGGACCTGGTAATAGGCCAGCACATCCGGGATCAATACCTGATCCGTTCCGGCTTGGGGATACTCCCCGGCCAACAGGGTAATGTGATCGGGATTGTAATGAGGCAGATACTCCGGCGGGACACTCAAGGACGCAAAACCAAATTCAATCGTGTCCGGGGTAGTCATGGCACCGGGCTGGTTTTTCACGGTGTCCGGAAATTCCTCCAAAGGGATGGCCAATTCCAAACTATAGAATTCCACATCCGCCGCCCTATAGCTGCCGCTGTCCAGGACGATGGCGTCCTCCACTCCCTCCATGGCCTTCACCTGCTCCAGGTCCCCCTGGGTAAAGTGCAGCCGCTTGCCGTCACCGGCTGCCAGGGTGATGCCTTTGGCGTTGTATTCATCCCGCACCGCATCCTTGAAGTTTCCCAGATCAATCAAAATGCTCTGGTTGTCGATTCCCTGCATCATCATGTCCAGCACCACATGGGTCATCCCCAGCACCAGATTGAACAGCAGCACAAACACAATAAAGATGGCGGTAATGGGGATGTTGTGCAGAATTAAATCCGACACCCGGCACCGGACGCTTTTCCAGGCGTACCCCAGCAGCCTTCGTTTGGGCAGCGACTGGGACCAATCCAACGATGGGATAATCGGCAGAACACTGGCGGATTTCTCTTTTCGATCTATTTCCAAAATCTTTTTCTGTTCCAAGTGATATAATACATCAGCATATTCCATCACCCGGCTATCATGTGTAATCAAAATCACCATACAGCTTTCTTCCGCCAGCTTTTGCACATACTCCATGACGATGTGGGTATTGGCGTCGTCCAGATTGCCGGTAGGTTCATCCAGCAGCAGAATCTCCGGGTGGTTCAAGGCGGCCCGGGCCAAGGCCAGCCGCTGTTTTTCTCCACCGCTTAATTTCTTTACCTTTTGATGACTCAGCTCCAACAGATCCATCCGTGCCAAGGCTTGGCGGATAGCTTCTTCTCCCTGATGGGGATCGTTGAGGGCAAATTTTAGATTATCCTCCACCGTGAAATCCCCCAGCAGCTTATCATCCTGGTACACCAGCTGCATCCGGCTGCTGCGAATCCCGTCCCAGTCCCGGTTGGTCAGCTCCGATGCGTTCCGGCCAAAGAGGGTATAACTGCCGGTAAAATCCCGGTCCAGGCCGAAGAGCATATGGAGCAGGGTGGTTTTCCCCGAGCCGGAGGCCCCTAAGATAGCGTAGACCTTCCCCGGCTGATCGAAGGTGGCGCTCATCTGGTCAAAGATCACCTTCTTGCCGAAGGCCTTGTGAATGTGGTTCAGTTGAATCATAAGACTGCCTCCTTTCTCACCAGCAGAATGTTATTTCCTCACTTAGAGAATAACAGCAAATGGGAAAGATCTAGTA
>DXWR01000306.1 GCA_019416775.1 Oscillospiraceae bacterium
GTATTATACGTCACAATCTTTCAAAAAGCAAGCAGAAACACAAAAGTGGGGACAGGAACCACCCTTTTCGGCCCCTGCCCCGGATTTTGCAGCAATTATTTCAGGTTGTTTTCGTACTGCTCGATCATCTTCTTCACCATCTGGCCGCCGACGCTGCCGGCTTCCCGGGAGGTGAGGTCGCCGTTGTATCCCTGCTTCAGGTTTACCCCGACTTCGCTGGCTGCTTCCATCTTAAACTTGTTCATCGCTTCCCGTGCGGAGGGAACCACCAGATTGTTAGAACTCTTCGTGTTGCTCATGTGAATGAACTCCTTTCAAAATGTTTGAATGGAACCTTCCTTTGGCTGCGTTTGCAGTAGTATTGTGAGCTTCACACAAAGAATTATCAGAGACAACTTCAGCCAGTTTTCTTGTTTGTTTTTGTGGATTCTGGTTTTGTTTGGATGAATTGCTTTCCGTGTACCTCCAATTTCACCGGAATGCCGCCAAAAAATCCCCGCTCTGGAAAAAAGATCCGGCAGCGGGGATTTTGTTGTTTCTGTTTTCGATTAGCCGATCCGGCGGATGTTGGGGTGGTAGTCCAGAATCTTTTCGATTTCACTTAACGCATCGTCCGGAATCACATAGCCGCTGGCAGCCAGGTTCTTTTCCAGCTGTTCCGGCCGGCTGGCTCCGGTGATGACGCTGGTGACGCATTGTTTGCGCAAAATCCAGCTCAACGCCAATACCGCCAAACTGACTCCCAACTGGTCCGCTACGTCCAGCAGCCGCTCTACCTTGTCCAGATTTTCTTCGGTGAGCATATTGTTGATCTGCTTGTCTGCCTGGTGGGTGGCCCGGCTGCCTTCCGGGATGGGCTGGCCTTTGCGGTACTTGCCGGTGAGCAGGCCTTGACTCAGGGGGGAGAAACAGGTGATGCCTACGCCGCTTTTTTCGCACAGCCCCATGATCTCATCTTCAATAAACCGGTCCATCATGTGGTACTGGGGCTGGATCACCGCCAGGGGGCGGAGTTTGTAGTACTCCACCACACCTAGGGCTTCGGCAATTTGGGCCGGAGTCCATTCGCTGACCCCGTAGTATAAAATTTTTCCCGCCTGCACCATGTCGTCCAGGGTGCGGATGGTTTCTTCAATGGGGGTGTCCGGGTCGGGACGGTGGCAGAAGTACAGGTCCAGGTAGTCCAGTCCCATGTTTTTCAGGGATTGATCCAGCTGTTCCACAATGTGTTTCCGGGACAGGCCGCCGTCGTTGGGGCCGGGACCCATGGGGAAGAATACTTTGCTGGATACCACATAGGAATGCCGGGGATACTCCTTTAACAGACTGCCTAAAAACCGTTCTGCCGCTCCGCCGCTGTAGGCGTCGGCACAGTCAAAAAAGTTGACCCCTTTGTCAAATGCCAGCTTCAAGGTGGCTTTGGCGGTGTCGCAGGCGGCGGTGCCGGTCAGGTCGGTCATCCAGCTTCCCAAAGCGATTTCGCTGAGCTTGATGCCCCATTTTCCCAATTTACGATATTGCATAAAAGACTCCTTTCCAGTGTTTCAAAGAACCTTCTTTTTATTCTCAGTATATCGGAAGAAAGAACAAAAAGCAATGGCTTTTTGCTTTGGATATCTTAATTTTATTTTCATTTTTTGGAATGTTCGGTATTTAAGAGGCTGTGGATTTTCCAGTGCAGCCGGTTGGGTACATTCCTGGGTCCCCGCACCGCCGTCACTCCGTATTCCCGCAGCACCTCCCGGCTGAGTTGATCGGGGAAAAACCGGTGGAGCAGTTTGATCTTCATCACCCGGTTCATCCGGACATTCTGGTCTTGATATTGGTAGGGAATGTCCACCTCCACAGCCCGGCATTGGTAGAGGACGGCGCTTACCGGGGCCGCCATATAAATGTAAATCAGGTCTCCAACCAGCACACGGCTGCTTTGTTTCCAAGTGATCACATCACTTTGCGCAAAGGCTTGTTCCAAATCAAAATAATGGGGATTGGCGGGAATCAGCCATTCCCGGTTCACCATAGCGCTGGAAGGTCTTTGATTCCCCCGGCGGGAGGTCAGGGAAAAGCTGAGATCCAGCAGCAAAAAGATCTGCTCCGGTTCCACTGTCCCGTCCAGCAATACGCTGATCCAGTTGCCCTTGTGCATATGGTACCCTGGCAGGATCCCGGGCTGGGACAACAAGGAGCCTGTCATGATAGGATCGCATTTCAGATTCAGGATGTCCACCTCTCCTGGTTCCTCCACTCCCAGTCGTTCTCCAGGCACGTTCATAATCAGGCCGTACCATTTTCGGTTGTGGTTGTGGCGCAGTACTGCGTATTGGGGATTGGAAGCCCAGAGGAATTCCGGCTGGGTGCCGTATTGTTGGGCGGCGAAGGCCAGTACTTGGTTTCGATAGGAACTGTTCTTCGGATGCGGTTCCATGGTATTTCCTCCCTTCTGCCCTTGATTTCTGCAACGCTGGCAGTATAATATCAGTATAATTGGGCCGGATTCCATCGTCAAGACCGGCAAAGAGGGGAGGAAAACCCGGTGCATGATATTTGGAATCCTTGGCATGGCTGCGTGAAATGCAGTGAGGGCTGTGATCATTGCTATATGTACTTTTTAGATCAGGCGCGGGGCCAAAACGGCAGGGACATTTACCGTACCAAAGCCGGGTTCACCTACCCTCTGCAGCGGGACAAAACCGGCCGGTATAAGATTCAAAGCGGGGAGTTGATCCGGGTCTGTATGACCTCCGACTTCTTTTTGGAGGAAGCGGACCGGTGGCGGCCGGAGGCTTGGGAAATGATGCGTCAGCGCCCCGATGTGAAGTTTTTCCTGCTGACCAAGCGTCCCCAGCGGGTGGCGGACTGCCTGCCCAAAGGCTGGGGCAGGGGCTGGGAGAATGTGATGCTCAACGTTACCTGTGAAAACCAACGCCGGGCCGATGAGAGAATCCCCATTCTGCTGGATCTGCCGTTTCGGCATAAAGGGGTGATGTGCGCCCCGTTTTTGGGACCGGTGGAGATTTCTTCCTATCTTTCCACCGGGCAGATCCAACAGGTAGTCTGCGGCGGAGAAAATTACGACGGCGCCCGCCCCTGCAATTACGACTGGGTGAAGAGCCTGCGGGCTCAATGTGAAAGGGAACAGGTCACCTTTTGCTTTATCGAAACCGGCACGGTGTTTTTCAAGGACGGGAAACGGTACCATCTCCCCTCCAAATCTCTGCAAAGCCGAATGGCCCAAAAATCCGGCATCAGCTACCTGGGAAAACCCATCCAATGGAAGCTCACCGACCCGTTGGGCATCCC
>DXWR01000307.1 GCA_019416775.1 Oscillospiraceae bacterium
GGATAAAGTCATGCAGACCAAAAACAACTATAACATCACCTGGAAGCGGGGACAGGAGGACGGGGAAGGAATTTTTAACGGGGATATCGGCATCATTCGGATGATCGACCCGGGAAGCAAAACCGCCGCCATCGACTTTGATGGCCGTATCGCTTACTATACCTTCCAGATGGCCGCCGAGCTGGAATTGGCCTACGCCATCACTGTCCATAAAAGCCAGGGCAGTGAGTTCGACGCAGTCGTGCTGCCCATTTTAGGGGGGTACGACAAGCTCTACTACCGCAACCTGCTGTACACTGCCATGACCCGGGCGAAAAAGCTGCTGGTGTTGGTGGGGGACCCCAATCGTTTGAAATTTATGGTGGAAAATAACCGCAAAAGCGTCCGGTTTACCAATCTGGGGCGACTGCTGGAAGCGTATCTTCAGAGTTGACGGCGGGTTGGGAAATATGCTACAATAAACGCAAGAAAACATATCATTTTTCCTCCGGCTTTTGAAAGAAAAGCGAAACAGACCTTCCGCTTATTTTAGATCAAACACTTTTATTTTTATCATTTTCAAGTTTTGTCATTTCACAGAAAGGAAGCAAGTCCCATGGCTTCATTTGATATCGGTATCGATCTGGGTACCACCAAAATCATGATCTGCCGCAGCGACAAGGGCGTGGTGCTCAATGAGCCCAGCATTGTGGCTTACAACAAAAAAACCGAAGAAGTAGTGGCGGTGGGCAAAAAGGCCTACGATATGCTGGGCAAGACCCCGGAATACATTGTGGCGGAAAAGCCGTTGAAGGACGGGGTGATCAGCAACCACAAGCTCACCGAACTGATGATCAAGGAGTTCATCAAGCAGGTTTGCGGGCATTTCGTCATCAAGCCCCGGATCGTCATCTGCATTCCCAGCGTCACCACCGATGTGGAGCGTCGAGCGGTGGTGGAGACAGCCTTGGCGGCAGGAGCACGGAAGGTGTACCTCATTGAGGAGCCCATTGCGGCGGCCCTGGGAGCCGGCATTGACATTCTGGAACCCAAGGGCAATCTGCTGGTGGACATCGGCGGCGGCACCACCGACGTGGCGGTGATTAGCTTGAACGGAATCGTCCTCAGCCAGTCCTTGAAGATCGCCGGCAACAGCTTTGACGAGGAAATTATCCGGTTTTTCTTAAACCGCTATAAGCTTTCCATTGGTCAGCGAATGGCGGAAAATGTAAAGAAGCAGATCGGCTGCGTTTATCAGCCGGATCCGTCCGTTACCTGCACCGTGAAGGGCCGGAACTTGTTGACGGTGTATCCCCAGGCGATTCAGGTGGATCAAGCTTCCCTCTGCGAAGTGCTCCGGCCTTTGGCGGACAAAATCGTGGAAAAGATCAAGCAGGTGCTGGAGCAAACTCCTCCGGAACTGGTTGGGGACATCTACACCAGCGGCATTCACATGACCGGCGGCGGCAGCCTGATCCGGGGGTTGGATGAACTGATTCGGGATGAGATTAAAATTCCGGTGGAAGTGGTGGAAGATCCTATCGGCGCGGTGAGCCGGGGAACAGGGTTGAGCTTCAAGTATCTGGAATCTTTCCAGGAAGGCTTCACCGACGCGGATACTTACCACTAACAGGATCGTCTGCACCGGCCGGTTGGAGATCACTCTTGCGGCCCCAAAACTATGGACGGCCGCTGCAAAAAACGGCCAAGGGCAGCGATTCGCCTTGACAGAACTTCACAAAATGGGTATAATAAAAACAGAAGGACAAAGCGAAACAGCTTGTCCCCTGCTATGGCATTAAGTGACCGCTAGCCTGGTACGCAGAGCGGTCACTTCTTTTTTGTCATGGACCATACTAAGCCAACGATGTTCACCATAAGTAAGCAAAATTGAATCAGATCAGACCAACTGACTTCCACGGTATCTCCTCCCTTCTTTCCGAAAAAAGGAGATTTCGTCAAATGAAGCGTCCCCTCTTTCCGTTTGTGTCCTATCAACCAAAAAACGGATATGGGGGCAAGCCGCCGCTGTTATATACTTTATCCTTCTGCCCCGGTAAAACCGGTAGGCAAACGCCGTGACATCATTATAACAGAAAAACAAGAGAAATGTCAAATTTTGATTGCGGCCGTTCCAAGCCAGATCTCATTCTTGAAAGGATCAAAAAACCGGTATCCCCAAACGCCCTCCTTTTGGAGCAGCACAGGGATACCGGTATTCTTATAAATTCGAATGGGCTGAGGGGAGGAGATTACCCTTCCTGTCCCACCGCAGCTTCCAGACGGGCGATGCCGTCCTGGACCCGGGCGATGGTTTCTTTCTTGCCCAGGATTTCCGCCAGATCAATGCCGCCGCCGGGGGTGAACTGTTTGCCGGAGATGGCGGTGCGCAAAGGCCACAGCACCACCCCGTTTTTCACGCCCAGTTTGCCGATGACCTCGAAGCAAACCTCATGAATCTTTTCCAGGTTCCAGTCGGCTTGGTCAATGGCGTCCAGGGCGGGGAGCAGTTCCTTTAAACTCACCAAGGAGTTTTCCGGATTGGTTTTCATCTTTTTGTGCCGGTACATTTCCACATCGTAGTCCGGCAGGGTGTCAATGAAGTCCACCTGGTCGGGAATGTCGGTGAACAGCTCGGTGCGGGGCTGGAGCATCTGGGCCAACAGTTTCAGGTCGATATCCTCCCGTTTGCAGGTCTGTCGGATATAGGGCAGGGCCTTTTCCAAAAACTCGTCCACACTCAGCTTACGGATGTAGGCACCGTTGATGGCTTTCAGCTTCTGAGTGTCGAAGATGGCAGGGGATTTGCTGATGCCAGCTACATCGAATTCCTGAGCTAGTTCGTCCAGGGTGAAGATTTCGTTTTCGCCCTTGGGGGCCCAGCCCAGCAGAGCGATGTAGTTCACCACCGCTTCGGTAAGGTATCCCTTGGCGATAAGGTCTTCAAAGGAAGCGTCGCCGTTGCGCTTCGAAAGCTTGTGGGTGGCGTCCTTCATTACCGGGGGGCAGTGGATGTACACCGGGATGTCCCAGCCGAAGGCTTGGTACAGCAGGTTGTACTTGGGAGTGGAGGAAAGATACTCGTTGCCCCGAATCACGTGGGTGATGCCCATGGTGTGGTCGTCTACTACGTTGGCGAAGTTGTAGGTGGGCATACCGTCGGTTTTGATTAAAATCTGGTCGTCCAGAGTGGAATTGTCCACAGTGATGGTGCCGAAGACCGCATCCTCAAAGGAGGTGGTGCCTTCCCGGGGGCATTTCTGCCGGATTACATAGGGAATGCCGGCATCCAGCTTTTCCTGAACCTCTTCCTTGGACAGGTTGCGGCAGTGGCCGTCGTACATGGGCGGAATGCCGCTGGCCTGCTGGATTTCCCGCAGTTCGGTGAGCCGGTCCTTGTCGCAGAAGCAATAGTAGGCATGGCCGCTTTCCACCAGTTGTTCGGCATATTTTTTAAACATCCCCATCCGCTCACTCTGGATGTAGGGGCCCACCGGGCCGCCGATGTCCGGGCCTTCGTCCCAGTTCAGACCGGCCTGCCGCAGGGTGTTGTAGATGATGTCCACCGCTCCTTCCACATACCGTTCCTGGTCGGTGTCCTCAATGCGGAGGATGAAGGAGCCGTGGTTCTTTTTCGCCAGAAGATAGGCATATAACGCAGTGCGCAGATTGCCCACGTGCATATACCCGGTAGGGCTGGGGGCAAATCTGGTGCGGACTGTATTGGACATAACAAATTCCCTCTCTTTGTTGGATGAAATACTTAGGGATATTGTAGCAGTATCCGCAGGGTTTGTCAATCCAAAGTCTGCTTAGGATACCTGTTCTGCCAGCGCAATCAGTTCCGCTTCCGAAAGGGGTTTGGTGCAGCGCAGCTGCAGGGTGCAGTAGCCGTCGATCCAGGCGATTTCCGATACGTCCTGGTTGATGTGGACAAAGGCGGGGTTGCCGTTTACCTGGGCGTCCGAAACGGAGCTTTGGTCCTCCAGCTCCAACCGGCTCATCCCAGAAAAGGGAAGGTAGAGCTGAATGGTGCCGGCATCTTGCCGGAAGAGCTGTGTGGCGCCTGTGGTGCAGGTTAGGGCCAGAATTTCGCCTTGCTCATCCAGGTATTTTTCCAAAAGGGAGCCATAGCTGTTTTCTTCCTTCCCTACCAAGGTCCATCCTTCCGGGGCTTGGGAGAAGGTGAAGAAGGCGGGGCTGCTCGGAATTTCCGGGTTGCCTTCGCTGCGGTAGTATTCTATGTTGGACATGGTGCGGCCATCTTCCAGTTCGGTCACCTGGACAGCCCCCCGCACCAGTTGCAGCGGCTCTGTGGCGGGGGGCTCATAGGCCAGCATCCGGGGGTTTTCATAGCTCACCAGGGAGACCCATTCCAGCATCTGGTTGACGTCTAAATCCTGGTAGCACATAAGGGAAAAGAGGGTTTGCTGCTTTACCCAGTAGACCAGGGAGGTGGTTCGAGAGACCTGCTGCTCCCCGTCCCAGGCGGTGTCGGTATTTTGGCTGTAGAGTACCTGAAAGTTCCCAAACTGCACCTCCTGGAGGGTGGAGAGGTCGGGAATGCTCAGGCTGGCGTGGCGGTGGAACTGGTAAAAGGCCATCTTTGTCCCGTCCTGGGATTGAAACACATCCGGGTCGGCGTCCCCGTTGGGGTAAGGGATCTGGGCTTGCTGAATCTGGGTCCAGCCCTCCGGCGGGGTCAGGGTGTAGTAGGGCTGGGAGGTGTCCCCGCCGGTCTGTTGCAGCACCCCGTCTTTTAACTGACAGGACACCACCTCTCCGGTGGTTTGGCTGCGTAGAACCTCAAAGGGTTTTTCCGATTCCGGCTGCCCCAGCACCAGCCAGAGCACCACCCCGGCGGCGATGACGATGACGGCGATGGGAATGGCAATGCAGAGGATTCGCTTTCTTTTTTTACTTATGGTCATTGGTTTCACATCCTTTCGGTCAAATTATTCTACGGTTTCTGCCAGGGCGATGAGGTCCTCTTGGCTAATGGGATACATCACATCGATTTCCAGGGTACGGCAGCCGTCGATCCAGCCGATGTAGCCGTGTTCCCCGTCGGTGTACACAAAGGCCGGGTTGCCCTTTACCGTGGCGTCCAGGATCTCTTCCTCCGGCGCATTGCTCAGCATGGCAAAGCCGCTTTGGTTGCCGCTGGCATTGAACTGGTTGCTGCCCAGCCAGCAGAAAAACAGAATCTGCTGCTGGTTGTTGTTTTGGTTGTAGTAGCCCAGGGTCATGAAGTTAGGGCTTTGGCTGGCGTTGTTGGCCGCTTGGTAGCTGGTCATTTCCGCAAACCCCTCCGGAAGCAGAGTGAGTTGGGCCATGGCGGCGTCCTCCGGAATTTGGGGGTTTCCCTGAGAGCGGCAAGGCTGGGAATCGGAGGAAAAAACCGTTTCGCTTAGTTGAATCTGCCGCATATAACCCCGTTCCAGGGTAAGATCGGAGTACACCGGCTGGCGGAGGGTTTGATAATCCACCTGCCCTACCAGCTGAAGCATTTCGTTTAAGTGCATCTCCGGCACGTTGGCGCAGGTCAGGCTGAGCAGGGTGTTTTCGTGTACCCAGTAAATTTGGGTTCGATACCCTAGCTCATGGGTAGTCTCCGGTTGCTGGGAAAAGATCATCTGGGTATCTCCAAAGAATACCTCCTGTCCCACCGGCACCGTATCTCCTTCCACCGCAAACTGCTGGGTGAAGGTGAGGGTGGTGCTGCCCTCCCCCTGGTAGACATCCTGGTGGATCAGGGAAAACTGGTTGGCCTGCTGGGCGGCATTCTGGGTCTGTTCCCATTCCGGGCCGGGGTGGAAGGTATACAGGGGCAGATCCCGCTCCCAGAGGTTTTCTTCTTCGGGCAGGCCCTGCTGCAACGAGCAGGACATGGCTTCGCCGGTGGTTTGGTTGTAGGTGATGGCGAAGGGTCGTTCCGGTTGTCGCCCAAGCCCCAGCCAGAGCACCACCCCGGCGGCGATCAAAACGGCGGCGGCGGGAAGGGCAATAAACAATATTCTCTTTTTCTTTTTGGTCAGGGTCATGGGGGTCACATCCTTTCGGTCACGTTACTCCACGGATTCGGCCAGGGCGATGAGTTCCTCTGCCGTCATGGGGGCGGTGCAGCGAATCTCCAAAGAGCAGTATCCGTCGATCCAGCCGATTTCCGATATTTTTTCATTGATGTGGACAAAGGCGGGATTGCCCTTTACCGTGGCGTCCTGCACGGAATTGGGGTCCTCCAGCTCTTCCCAGCTCATTTCCTCAAAGGGAAGGTAGATCTGACCGCTGCCGTTGTCCCGCTGGAAGAACCGGACCGGCCCGGTGCGGCAGGAATAGGAGATGATCTCTCCGTCGCTGCCCAGATATTTTTGCTGAATGGCGATGCCGCTGGGGTCCTCCCAGCCGCCCTCCAGGGCGTAGTTTTCCGGGGCGGTGAACACCGGCAGCCGGGGGCTGTCGGGAACTTCCGGATTGCCTTGGGAGCAGTAGTCGTTGTGGCTGTACATGGTATGGCCGTCGGCGGTGTTGGTGACGGTAACACCGCCCCGGACCAAGCTCAGGGGAGCGGTGGGCGGTTCCGATTCCGGGATGGGCTCCCGCTGGGTCTGATAGTCCACCTGGGCGGCCAATTCCAGCATTTGATTGATGTCCATGGCCTTGGTGCAGGACAGGTGGAGCAGGGACTGCTCATACACCCAGTAGATCCCGGTGCGGGTGATCTCCACCGTGTCCCAGTCCTCTTCCCGCCAAAGGGAATCGGGATGCTGGTAGTAGATCATCTGCCGGTCCCCGAACCACACTTCCTGAATGTCCTCCGGGTCGAGCTCCCCGGTGTAGCTGTAGTTGTCGGCGGCATCCGGCGCGGTGAGAAGCTGTTCCCCCGCCGGGCGCTGGCCGAAGGTCAGCTGGGTCCCGTCCTCCGACTCATAGCGGTCGGTGTACCAGTCATAGCTCATGTTCACATAGGAGCGGGGCAGGGAAGGGGAGACATACCCCTCCATGGCGTTTTCGGTCTGTGTCCAGTCCTGGGAAAGCTTGATTTCGTAGCAGGGGAGTTCCAGATTGGCGGCGGTCTGTTCATCCACCCGCCCCTTTACGGCGCAGTAGGTGATTTCGTTGGTGTTTTGATCCCGGCGCAGGTCGAAGGGCTGTTCCGGCTCCGTTTGTCCCAGAACCAGCCAGAGCACTGCCCCGGCGGCGATTACAATCACGGCGGCGGCAGGGAGGGCGACACATAAAATCCGTTTTTTCTTTTTGGTCAAGGCCATTTCAGTCACATCCTTTCGAAACAGAAGGGCGGTTGGGCGGCGCATTTCCAGTGCCGGGGCAGAGGGGAAAAAGAATTTTTTCCGTGGATTTTTCCTTAGTTTCAGTATAACAAAACAAGACTTTCGACGCAATCCAAAGTTTTTTGCACTTTTTTGTGCAAAGCTACAAATTGTAAAAAATGGCGAAAAAAGCGTCTCCCTTTTTCGGAAAAAAGGATTAAATTATAGATGAACGCCTTTTTTGGCCGGGGTTTTGTGTTTTTCCGGAAACTTTGCTTGGAGAATTGACAATCTACCTTTGATTTGCTACACTAATGGGGAATAAAATCAAAAAGGAGTGTACCTTCTGTGGACCCTACGTCGGTACTATTGATCGTATTTCTATTAGTGTGCATCGCCTTTTCCGCCTTTTTTTCCGGCTCGGAGACCGCCTATACCACCGCCAATAAGCTGCGGCTGAAGAATTTGGGGGAGACCAGCAAAAGAGCCCGCCGGGCTTATAAAATTGCGGAGGATTACGACCGCACCATCGCCACGGTGCTGGTGGGCAACAACATCGTCAACCTCTCCGCCTCCTCTATTGGCACGGTGCTGTTCACCACCTGGTTTGGAGCCAGCGGCGCTGTGCTCTCCACCGCGGTGATTACCGTGGTGGTACTGATCTTCGGGGAAGTGCTGCCCAAAACCCTGGCCAAAGTGAATCCCGACGGCTTCGCTCAGACTGTCAGCGGCATTATCCGATTTCTGACGGTGGTGTTTACCCCGGTAACAGTAGTGCTTATGGGCATTCAGCGGCTGGGAAAAAAGATGGTGAAAGGTCCCGCCAACGAGCCCAAGGTCACCGAGGAAGAACTGAAATACATTATAGAAGAAAGTGAAAGCGAAGGGGTGCTGGAAAAGCAGGAGAGCGATCTGGTCCAGTCTGCCTTAGATTTTGACGAGACTACTGTGGAGGACATCCTTACCCCTCGGGTGGACGTGATCGGGGTGGAGGAAACCGCGTCCAATCAGGAGATCGAAAAGCTGTTTTTCCAGTACGGTTACTCCCGGCTGCCCATCTACCGGGACAGCATTGATGATATCATCGGCATCCTGTATTTTAAGGATTTCTTTCGAGCCTACCGGGGTCGGGCTAATGTGGATATTCACACCTTGATGCAGCAGCCTTTGTTTGTCCCCCCCACCAAGCGGATCAGCGAGCTGCTTCGGGAAATTCAGCACACCAAAAAGCACCTGGTGGTGGTCACTGACCAGTACGGCGGCACCTTGGGCATCGTCACCCTGGAAGATATGCTGGAAGAGCTGGTAGGGGACATCTGGGATGAGAGCGACGTGGTGGAACACCAGTGCATTCAGCTGGAAGATAACCTTTACCAGGTCAGCGGGGATATGGCCCCTGAGGATTTCTTTGAGCTGGCGGGATTGGACGCCAAGGAAATCGGCTTTACCTGTGAAGCCGCCAGCATGGGAGGCTGGGCTTTGGAAGAGTTGGAGCGGATCCCCGCCAACGGGGACACCTTCACCGTCTGCCGGATGGAGGTTACCATCTCCCAGGTGAAGAACCGGCGGATCGAAAAGATGCTGATTGCCGTGCTTCCGGAGCCTCGAAAGGAAGAGGAAGAAAAATCCTTGGCGGATAAGGCACTGGACCTGTTCACCGGGGAAGACCGGGAGAAGAAAGCGGAAAAGGAAAAAGCCAAGGAGAAGGAAAAGCAGGAAAAAGAACGGACTAAGGAAAAGGAAAAACAGGAGAAAACCAAAAATAAGGAAAAAGAATCGGAACAAGAACCAGATCCGGAAGGACAAGCTTCCGTCCATGCGGAAAGGAAGAAGTGACGGTTTATGAAAGACGTTGGGGTGATTCTGGCGGCGGCAGGCAGCGGCAGCCGTATGGGACAGGATAAATTGCTGTTAAAGCTGGGCAGGTATACGGTGCTGCAGCACAGCGCCAGGGCCTTTATTTCCTGCCCGGATATCTGCGCTATGGTGGCGGTTACCCGGCCGAACCTGCTGGAGAAGGTCTGGCAGCAGCTGGAAGAGCTGGAACTGCCCTTTCCAGTGCAGGTTATCCCTGGGGGACAGACCCGGCAGCAGTCGGTAGTGGCCGGAGTGCGGGCTATGTCCGGCAAAGTCAAGTTTTACGCTATTCACGATGCTGCCCGCCCTTTGGTGACCCCTGAGGAGATCGCCTGCTGTTTGGCAGACGCCCGGCAGTATGGGGGCGCCTGCCTTTGTGTCCCAGTGAAGGACACCATTCAGCAGGCGGACGGAGAGGGCTTTTTGGAGCTCACTCCGCCCCGGAACCGGCTGCACTGCGCCCAAACTCCCCAGATCTTCGACGCCGCCTGGTACCGGGCGGGGATGGCTCAGGCCAACCGGCTGGGTTTGGACTTGACGGACGACTGCCAGGTGTTTCGCCTTTCCGGAGGACGGGTGTACCTGACCCCGGGCAGCTACACCAACCTGAAGATCACCACCCCGGAAGACCTTCCCCTGGCGGAGCAGATCCTGGCTCAGCGGGAATCGGAATAACTCAAAACAATGCGGCTTGCTTTGGCAGGCCGTTTTCTTTTTCCTGTTTTGGCCGGTGAGGCAAAGTCTTTTTATTTTTTCAATCCTTTTGAGAGGAAAAAGGAGACCTATTTTCTGAAAACTTTTTTTCTTTTGGAGGG
>DXWR01000308.1 GCA_019416775.1 Oscillospiraceae bacterium
ACTGTATCAGGGGGTGTTTTACCGTCGGTTTGTGTTGGGAGAGTGGGCGGCGGCCCAGGGGCTGGTGTACCCCATGTTTGATGCTTCCCGTCATGTATTTTCGGATGCGCCGGGGGTGGTGGGACGGTATGTGTCCTGCGATTACGGTACCATCAATCCCATGTCTATGGGGCTTTGGGGAGAAAAGGACGGAGTGTGGTACCGGCTGGCGGAATACTACTATGATTCCCGCCGGGAAAACCGCCAGCTCACCGACCAGGAATATTTAGCCGCTTTGGTTCAGCTCATCGGTGACCATCCGGTGGAAGCAGTGATTATCGATCCCAGCGCCGCCAGCTTTTTGGAGTGCGTCCGACGTACTGGGCGCTGGAGGGTATTGAAAGCGAAAAACCAGGTGCAAGATGGAATCCGCCGGGTGAGCAGCCTGCTGGGCCAGGAGAGGTTAAAATTCCATGTCAGCTGTACCGACACCATTCGGGAGTTTTCTCAGTATGTCTGGGAAAGTTCCGGCCAGGGAGAAGCCCCCAAAAAGGAGCACGATCACGCCATGGACGACATCCGCTATTTGGTGAGCACTCTGGCGGACCGGAGAGAAACCGCCTTTTTTGTGGAGCGTTTCACCCGTGCCGCCGTCCAAGAAGGAGGAGGATTCTTTGCGAAAACGATCAAAGGAAGGTGATTCCCGCTGGGGAGTCATCCAAACTCGACCCCGGCCTGCCTGGGCCGCCTGGCAGGACAGCGTGCCCTTGGCGCCTTCCGCCTACCCGGTGCTGCTGGGAATCCGGCAGCAGATTCCCATGGTGGACGCCGCCCTGCGCCGGTTGGTCCGCTTGGCAGGCGGGGTGAAAGTGATTTGTCAGGATCCAGCTTTGCAGCCCGCCCTGGAGGAATTTTTAAGCCAGGTGCCGGTGAACGGCATCAATCACGGCTTGAGCAGCTTTCTGGACGGCCATTTGGATAGTATGCTCACCTACGGCAACGGGGTGGGGGAGATGGTCACCGACACCCAAGGCCGCCAGATTTTGGGGCTGTTCAATGCGGATCCTGCCTGTCTGCGGGTGAAGGAGGACAGCGATCCCTTGGAGCCGGATTTTTTGGTGCAGCAGGGGTTGGAATTTTGTCCGGTGGAGCACAAAGAGCTGCTGCTTTATTCCGCCCACGATCCCGCCCCGGGACAGGTGGTGGGGCGCAGTGTGCTGGAAGGTCTGCCCGCTGTCAGTGACACTTTGTCGGTGATCTTCCGCAGCATTCACAGCAACTTTGAGCGAGTGGGGAATGTGCGCTACGCCGTGACCTACCAGCCCACCGCCGAGGACCAGCCCTACGCCGGGGAGCGTGCCCGGCAGATTGCCCGGGAATGGAGCCGGGGGATGGAAAGCGCCGCTCACGGGCAGGTACAGGACTTGGTGGCAGTAGGGAACATCTCCATCAAAGCCATCGGCAGCGACAACCAGATTCTGGACACCGAAATTCCGGTGCGGCAGCTGCTGGAGCAGATCATTGCCAAACTGGGAGTGCCTCCCTTCCTGTTGGGGCTGAGCTGGTCCACCACCGAACGAATGGCCCAACAGCAGACCACCATCCTGGCCAGTGAGCTGAGCTACTACCGCCGACTGCTGGAGCCGGTGATCCAAAAGATCTGCCGCACCTGGATGGGGTTAAACGGGGTGTATTCCCCAGTTGCCCTGGAGTGGGAAGCGGTGGATCTTCAGGATCAGCTCCAAGAGGCCCAGGCGGACTACTACCGGGCCAGGGCAAACCAAATTACGTCACAGGAGGGAAATCCATGAAAGAAGGAACCATTCTCACCCAAAAAGGGGAATTCGGGCTGGAGGATCTCACCGAAATCAACCGGTACACCCGCCGGGAATTGACAGCGGCGGAGGTGTATGCCTTCCCCCTGGTGCTCTGCGACAATGAAATCGACCGGGACCAGGAAGCCTTTACCAAGGAGGCATTGGAAACGTTGGCCGGGCTGTTTTTGGGGAAAACCGGGCTGTTCGACCATCAGCACACCACCCTCCACCAAACCGCCCGCATCTACCACACCCAGGTGGTGGAGCACCCGGACCGGATCACCCGCTGCGGGGAAACCTACTGCACCTTAAACGCCAAGGCCTACCTGGTACGCTGTCCGGAAACGGAGGGGCTGATCCTCTCCATTGACGGGGGGATCCGCAAGGAAGTCAGCGTCAGCTGTCAGGTGACCAAAAGGACCTGTTCCATCTGCGGCAGGGAGGCAGGAAGCTGCTCCCATCAGCCGGGGCAGGAGTACGAAGGCAGGATCTGCTGCGTCCGTTTGGAGCACCCCGCCGACGCCTATGAATGGAGCTTTGTGGCGGTACCAGCCCAGCGGGAAGCAGGGGTCACCAAGCAGTGTTCCCAATCTGCTCCCATTCGTCTGGCAGGGAACACTCCTCAGGAGCTGCTCAAAGGTTTTACCGGCAGCGAAGATGTGGCCCTTTCCCTTTCTCAACAGAGGGTGTTAAAAGAGTATCTCAGCCAGTTGGAACAATCGGCTCAACTGGGGAAGGAATACCTCCTTTCCCTGCAAAAAGAGGTGCGGCGGCTGGCCTTTTTGGCGGATCCGGAATTGGATGGAACATTGATGGAAGAAATCTCCAAACAGCTCACCTTGGATCAGTGCCGGGCGCTGTGCAAGGTGTACCGCCGCCGGTTGGAAGGCAAAGCGAAACGGCAGTTGGTCCCGGACAAAAAACAGCAAGCCAAAGAACAAAACCGATTCTTTAAAATTTGAAAGGATGTGGCAGTATGGCAGCATACGACAATCTGAGACTGGAAAAAGGAATGTATCAGGTAGCGGGCAAAAGTTTCACCCAGGTTTTGGAGGAGCTGGACCCTTCCCAGCAGTATCAGGGCACTCCGCTGGAGGGCTTAGACGCCTACCAGCGGCAGCTCAAGCGGTTTGACATCAAGGTCAGCGGCAAAAACAGCGACTGTATTGAAAAGTTTTTCTCTACCTCCACCTCTGCCGCCTTGTTCCCGGAATATGTGAAGCGGGCGGTGAACATGGGCATGGAGAACAGCACTATCCTGGACAGCATCGTGGCCTCCAAAACCGCCATTGACAGCCTGGACTACCGCACCATCACCGCCAACAATACCGCTACGGACAAAACCATGAATGTGGTGACGGAAGGCGGTGTTATCTCGGAAACCAGCATCAAAACCAAGGAAAACCTGGTAACCTTGAAAAAGCGGGGCCGGATGCTGGTGGCTTCCTACGAAGCCCTGCGGTTCCAGCGGCTGGATCTGTTTACCGTCACCTTAAAACAGATCGGCAACTATCTGCTGCGCACCCAGTTGGAGGACGCCATTACCACTTTGATTTCCGGGGACGGCAACTCCAATCCGGCGGATACCGTGGCGGTCACCACCACCGGTACCCTAACCTACGCCGATTTGCTGAAGCTGTGGGGCGAATTTGAGGACTACGATATGAATGTGCTGTTGGCCAACACCGCCGGCATGTTGAAGCTTTTGGCACTGGAGGAATTTAAAAATCCCCTTACGGGCTTAAACTTCGCCGGCACCGGCAAGCTTACCACCCCCATGGGCGCCCAGCTGCTGCGCACTGCAGCCGTGCCCACCGGCAAAATGGTGGCGCTGGATAAAAACTGCGCTTTGGAGATGGTTACCGCCGGGGATCTGAGCCTGGAATACGACAAACTCATCGACCAGCAGCTGGAACGGGCGGCCATCACCTGCACCTACGGCTTCGCCAAGATCTTTGAGGACGCTAGCAAGGTACTCACTCTGTAAGAAATTCCAAGGAGGTTGAAAACCATGGATGAGAACCAAATTCTCGCCCAGTTCTGCCTCCTCACCGGACTGACCCAGGAGCAGGCCCAGGAGTATTCCAGCCTGCTCTCGTCCGCCCGGCGGCAGGTGGAACAACAGTTGAACCCTCAAGCGGATCCCGTTTCCGCCCAAGAAACCCTGGAACAGCTGGTGGCAGCCATCGCTTGGCAGGGGTATTTGAATCAAACGGGCAGCGGCGACGGCTTCAAACGCATCTCCACCCCGGATTTGACGGTGGAGTGGCAGGATGGAGCGTCCAGCCGGCAGCAGTCCGCCCAGCAGCTGGTGGACTCTCTGCGACAAAGCTTGGCAGACCTATTGGAAAACGGCTTCGCCTTTCTGTTGACCTGAAAGGAGGATGGGTATGAGCCTGCCAAACACGTTGGGAGACTTTTTCTCCCGGTACGGCACCGCCTTTACCATCTCCGGCGGCAGCACTGTTTACGGCTGCCTGTCCCGAGTGGACGGAGAGGACCAGCCGGAAGAGCTGACCAGCCTTCCCATGGGCTACTGTCCTGCCCATCGGGTGCGGATTCTGTCCCAGGGATCGGTGCCTTTGCAGGAAAACCAAGTTCTCACCGCCGGGGGTAAGCAGTACACTTTGGTGCTGGTCCGGCCGGTGAAGCTGGGGGAAGAGCTGCTTTACTATAAATCCATCGCTTATGAACAGGAGGAAAGCTGATGCTGCTGTTTACTACTTTGTCGGAGCTGACCGGTATGCTGGCTCAGCGGCTGAGCAGCCGATTGCCGGAATTTTCGGTTTTTTTGAAATATGCCCCTCAGTACAGCCTGACCCCGCCGGCAACCCCGGGGTTGGCGGTGCAGATGGAAAGCGCCGTCTTTTCTCCTTTGGCCTTGGGGGATTATCTGGGTCAGGAAGAGGGGGAAACCCTTCAGGGACGGAAAGTAACGGTGGAGTTTCGCTTGACCTTGATTTTGCCCTTGGGACAGGCGGAGCAGGGGGAGATTTACGCCCAAAACCTGTTTGAAGCCCTGCTTTTTTGGGACGGTGCAGAGTGGTTGGAGCTGAGCCGTCTGCCGTTGGAGTTTCACCGCCAGCAGCAGGGACTGCTACTGCCCTTTACTGCAAAAATGGAGGTGCTCTGCCTGCAACTTCAAACCTCCGGGCAGTTTACCAGCCTGCGCCTGGATGCAAATTGGAAAGGAGAGGAGTAAATGGCCCTTCGACCGGGGGTGACCATCACCACCCAATATCGGACCTATTCCCAAAGCGAGACCTACCCCATCGCCATCTATGCCAAGGGGGGCAAAACCGCTTCCGGGATTCAGTTTATCCAAACTCCAGCCCAGGCGGTGGCGGTGTTTGGGGAGGATAACGACCAAAGTCCCTTGACCCGGATGATCCTTCTTTGCTTAGAAGAGGGCGCTGCCGGGGTGTGGGCTCAAAACCGCACCGCCGATGCCCAAACTGCCCTGGAAACGGAATTCTCCGCCTTTCTGGGCAGTACTCAGGGGGAATTTTTGATCACCGACGTTACCCAGCAAAGCCTGCTGGCGGATATGAAGGATATTTTGGAGGAGCAGGGGGCCAGGAAGATCCTCTTTGCTGGAGGAAGCGCTGACCCAACTGCCCTGAACTCCATGCGCTGTGTGCTGGCCTGCCCTCAAGTGAAGTGGGAGGAAAGCAGTACGGTTAATCTGGCTCCTGCGGCAGCCGCCGTTTTGGTGAGCAAGAGCAGCCGGATCACCGGGGGCAACGGCTCCACCATGGAGTTTTCCGGCTGGGTGGAGGAAATGACCGAAGCCCAGAAAGAGGAAAAGATGGAACAGGGTATTTCGGTGTTAGAGTTGTCTGGGGGGCTTTTGACCCTGATCCGGGGCATCGACACCTGCACCCAAGATGAGCTGGGCAATACCGACTACCGGTATTTCAACCTCTCCACCCCCTTGATTTTGGATTATGTGGTGGGGGAACTGGAAAGCTACCTCACTCCCCTCTGTCTGGGCGGGGCCACCTTAGACGGCATCGAAAGCCTCTGCGCCGCCAAGCTGATGGAACTGGAGCAGGAGGGCTATCTTTCCGCCTATGGAGCCCCCAGTGCGGCGGCGGCAGAAACCGATCCTTCCTGCTGCCTGCTCACCGTTTCTTTCACCCCCGCCCGGAACATCGTCACCATCCAGGCCACCCTGGTAGTGCAGATCTAAGGAGGAATTGCCATGAATACCTATCAGATTCCTACCTCCCGGGAAATTTCGGTGACCATCAATGGGGTGCGTCAGGGAGTGGTCCAGGGCTACACCCTCCACGCTCAAAAAGAGAGCCGTTCTCTGGAAGCCTTTGGCAGCTCCCTTCCCGTGGCCACCGTCACCGGCCGGGAGCAGTACACCATCACCTTAAAACGGCTGCTTTTAGCTCAACAGCCCCAGGAGGATTTCTTCGATTTGGAGGACTTCACCCTCTCCATTGTGAAGCCGGAATGTCAGATCGTCTTTTCCGGCTGCCAGTGGCAGAGCATCGATCAGAGCTGCACGGTGGGGGAAAACTGCCTGGAAACGGTGACGGTGGTGGCGCAGCGAAGGATGGTGCTGGAATGAGCATCCTAGCAAGGAGGGAGCTTTTTGGCAGAATTTTCTTATAAAGGGGAATCCTTCCCCTATTATCCCAAGGAAGTGAAACTGTCCGCCGCCAAGCGGTTGAGCGCCATTCCCCTGGCCTTTGGGGGTACGGCGGTGCAGCAGTTGGGACAAGCTCCTTTGGAAATTACCGGTTCCGGCGAGCTCACCGGAGATTTGGGAGCGGAATTTGCCCGGCTGCACCGATTGTTTTTACAGCAGGACAGCGGGGTGCTGCAGCTGCCCGGCTTTTCCCCCATCCGCTGCTACTTTACCGCTTTGGAAGGGGTGGGACAATCCGGCCCGGCGGTGCTGGAGTACCGTTTTACCTTTTTGGAGGATCCGGATTACGCCGCCGCCCTGTCTGCCGGGAATGATTACGCTTTGGTTCAGGAAGGAGAAACCCTTTACACCTTGGCCAAGCGGTTGGGGGTAGGTGCGGCGGATCTGATTGCGGCCAATCCCCAAATCACCGATCCCTTGTCGCCGGAAAGGGGGACTGTGGTGTGGCTGCCTTGACCGTTACCGCTTACGACAGCACGGGAAACGCCTATTCGGTGAAGCAGATCACCCAGTTTTCCTGGGAGTTTTCCAAAGACCGCCCCTACGCCGTTTTGAAGCTGTCCGCCCTGGATCTGCCTGCCTATTGGATCCACCGGCTGGAAGTATATTTGCAGGGGGAATCCCTGTTTTCCGGCCGGATGGACACCGAAGTTTGGGAGCAGACCGCCTCCGGCATCCAGACTACCCTCACCGCCCGGAGCCAGACGGCTTCTTTGGTGGACAATGAGGCGGCGCCGGTGGTGTACCAAAACTACAGCTTGGCCCAGCTGCTCTACGATCACGGCTACCCCTACGGCTTGTCCGGCAGCGCTCTTTCCGGCGGGACTCTGAGCCAGATCACCTGCGCCAAGGGGATGAGCCACTGGGAATTTTTGCAGTTTTACTGCCGGCTGCTGCTGGGGTATCTGCCCTGGGTGGACGAGGATCGGGTGCTGCAATCTCCTTCCACTGCGGGGGAGACCATTTCCTTTTCTCAAGGGGACTATCAGTCCTTTACCCTGAGCCTGGACCGCACCGGTTTGATTGCCCGGCTTTATGTGCTGGACCAAACCGACCAATACCGCCTGGTGCAGAACCAGTTTGCCCAAAGCTTGCTGGCGGAAAAAACCGAGTATTACGCACCGCCCGGCCGGTGGAGCCAAAACCTAACGCAGGCGGCGGGAAACTATTTCCGGCAAGGCCAGTTGGACTATCTCACCGGAAAGCTGGTGTTGGACGGCCTGCACCGCTACCGGCTGGGTCAGCGGGTAAATCTTTCCGCCGGGGCAGGGCTGGACCATACCGGGCTGGAACTTTCCGGCATTCGGCTGGTAGGGGACAGCAGTGGGTGTTCCACCACCCTAGCCCTCACCGACCCCGGCGCCGGAAATATCTAACCAAGGAGGAACCGAAGATGAGTAAGTTACAACCTTTGGCCCAAACCGGACGGGTCACCGAAGCGGATGAAACCTGCTGCAACCTTTCCGGAGCGGAAGTCTGGGGGAATTTGCGTCTGGTGCTGCCTTACGGCATCTACACCAAGCCACCTGAAGGGAGCGCTTGTGTAGTGCTTACCGCCGGGGAACAGGAGCGGCTGAACCTGGGCTGCTTCGTTTCCCCTCAGGGCCTGGAACCGGGAGAGATCAAGCTGCAAAGCGCCGGAGGAAGCTATCTGATCTTAAAAAACGACGGCACCATCCGGTTGGGGGGCCAGGTGGTTCAGGAGGAACAGTAAGATGGATTTTCGTTTGCAAAATAAGGATTTGGTTTGCTCCCAAGGGGGCACGCCGGACACCGTCACCGGGGTGGAGGAGCTGCTCCAGCGGGTGATGATCCGCCTTTGCGTGCCACGAGGCCGATTTGCCTACAACACCCAACTGGGCAGCCGCTGGGAGGATCTGACGGTGGAACAGGCCCAGCCCCAGGAATTGCTGGGGGTGATCCAGGAGGCTTTGTCAGGACTGGAGGGAGTCACCGTTACCGGAGTGGAAAAACAGGTGGACGCCCCCCGGCGGAGCCTGACCCTGCGGATCTTTTTGGCCCTCTACGGAGTGGAGGCAGAAGTGGAACTGGAAAGCGAGGAGGAAAGCTATGGACTTTGATACCCTTTATCAAGCAATGACCCAAAGCTATCAGGATTCCACCGGCTATCCGGTGAACCCGGACAGCGATCTGGGCATCCGGATGCAGGTGCTGGCCGGTGAACTGCTAAACTGTTATGGAGAGCTGGAACAGGTGCAGCTGCAAATGTTCCCCCAAACCGCCACCGGCAGCTGGCTGGATCTTCACGGCCAGGCCCGGGGTTTGACCCGCACCCAGGAACAAAAGGCGTCCGGTGTGGTCACCTTTTACCGCACCGATGCCGCTCCCAGCGATTACACCATTCCCTTGGGCACCGTGGTGGGCAGCTCCCAGGGCAGCAATGCCAGCTGGGTTACCACCCAGGAAGCGGTGCTGCCGCAAGGGAGCCGGTCGGTGGATGTGCCGGTGGAGTGCACGGCGGCAGGGAGCCAAGGAAATGTGCTGGTGGGCCGGGTGGACACCATCATCAGTACTCTTCCCGGCATCTCCTACGTCACCAATACCGATGACATTTTGGGGGGCAGCCTGGCGGAGGATGACGAGAGCTTCCGCAAAAAGATTTTGGACACCTTTTTGGACCTTGCCACCGGGGTAAACCTGACCGGCTTGGAACAGGAGGCCATGCAGGTGGCGGGGATGCATTCCGCCAAAGGGGTGTATCAAGGAGCAGGGCTGGCGGTGATATATGTGGCCAGCTACGACCGCACCGGCACCGCTACCCTGGTCAGTCAGGTCCAGCAGCGCTTAAATGCTGTCCGGCCTTTGGGGTATAACCTGGTGTCTGGGGCAGCGGAAAACGTTACTCTAAACCTTTCGGTGCGGCTGTATCCCAATGGCGCTCAGTCTTCCAGCGACCTGATTGCTCAAGCTCAGGAATTTTTGCGCAACGCCATCTACGGCTTGGGTATTGGGGAAAGCTTCAACCCCTATGTTCTGGGCGGCCAGCTCTGCACCTCCCTGGACGGGGTGGAAGGCGTAGAGTTCCTTTCTCCGGCGGGACGGCAAACCCCCCAGGAAGATCAGATCTACACCCCCGGTACCATTTCCGTTACTGTGACGGGATCTTGAGGAGGGAAGGAGTATGACTTGTTTTCAGCGGCTGCTTTCTCAGTTGGCTTCCACCGGCCTGTACCGGTTGGAGGAGGACAGCTGGGTGTACGCCGAAGTGAAGGCCTACGCCGCCGGATTTGAGCTGCTGTTGCAGCAGATCCAAAAGCTGCGGTACGGCCCCTATTTCCAACTGCCCCAATGTCCCTATGCCGGGGTGCAGGAGCGGCTGTTCGGCTTTGATCCTACCCCGGCCAATGGCAGCGGGGACACCCCTTATACCGGCACATCCCTTTCCCGGCGGGAAAAGATCATCACTGCCTGCCAAAAACGGCTGTCCGTTTCCCGGCAGTATGCTACCTCCCAGCAGCTTCAACAAGCCGGGGAAAGCTGGGGATGCACCCTCTCCTTTTCCGAAAATTTGGAGCAGAACACCCTTGCCGTCACCTTTCAGCCCGATTCGGATATCAGCCCCGATCCCGATTCCTTGAAGCAGCGGATCGCCGCCTTGCTTCCTTATTGGGCTACGGTCACCGTAACGGCGGCAAGTTGATCTAACATTTTTACAACAAAGCAGAAGCGTTTTTCCAACCGGAAGCCGCTTCTGCTTTCTTTTGCTTGCAGGATGGGTGGGACTGTGTTAGACTACAAAAAAACACCTTGTTTCCAGGAGGATCCCTTTATGCCTGTTTTGTTTCATCCGGAAAGCCGCACCTTCCACCTGAAAAATTCCTATTACAGTTACCTGATGAAGATTCTTCCCGACGGAACCCCGGGACAGCTCTATTTCGGCGCCCCCTTGATCGATCGAGAGGACTTCGATCACCTGCTGGAACTGCGCAACCGCCCCATGCAGGTGAACTGCTCTCCCCGCTGGGACTGCTTCAGCCTGGACTCGGTGAAGCTGGAATATCCCTGCGCCGGCACCACCGATTTTCGTCGCACCGCCCTGGAAGCGGCCCTGCCCGACGGCAGCCGCACTTTGGAGCCCCGGTACCTTTCCCATGAGATTACCTCCGGCAAGCCAAAACTTCCCGGCCTGCCTGCCACCTATGTGGAGCAGGATGGGGAAGCGGACACCCTGACCTTGATCCTGCTGGACCAACCCACCGGGCTGAAGGTATATCTGCGGTATACCGTCTTTGCCGGTTATGCTGCCCTGGCCCGGAGCGTGACTTTGGAAAACACCGGCGCCGCCCCTCTGACCCTCACCCGGGCTATGAGCTTGGCGTTGGATCTGCCCGACGGGGACTACCAGTGGATGGAATTCATCGGAGGCTGGGGGAAAGAGCGCACCCCCATGCTGCGGGATCTGGCTCCTGGAGTCACCTCGGTGGAAAGTGTCCAGGGCTGTTCCTCTGCCCAGGAAAACCCCTTTGTGATTCTCAAGCGAAAGGAAACCACCGAGTTTTCCGGGGAAGCTTTGGGGCTGAGCTTGGTGTACAGCGGCAACTTTTTGCTGCAAGCCCAGGTGGACAGCTGGGGACTCACCCGGCTCATGGGAGGCATTCACCCCGAAGGTTTCGGCTGGGTGCTGTATCCCGGGGAAAGCTTCACCACTCCGGAAGCCGTATTGACTTATACCAGATCCGGTTTGAATGATTTAAGCCAGACCTATCATCGCCTTTACCGCACCCGGTTGGCTCGGGGAGAGTGGCGGGACAAACCCCGGCCGGTGCTGCTCAACGGCTGGGAAGCCGCCTACTTTGATTTTGACCACAACCGGATGCTGGACCTGGCTGCATCTGCTGCCCAGCTGGGAGTGGAGTTGTTTGTGCTGGATGACGGTTGGTTCGGCCACGACCGCAACCACGATCGAGCCAGCTTGGGGGATTGGTTTCCCAACCTGAATAAGCTGCCCGGCGGTGTTGCCCGGCTGGCTGGAGAGATCCATCAGTTGGGAATGCTGTTTGGATTGTGGTTTGAACCGGAAATGGTCAACCAGGATTCTGACCTGTACCGGGCCCATCCCGATTGGGTGATCCGGACTCCGGGCCGGGAGCCAGGCGTGGGACGAAACCAGTATGTGCTGGACTTTTCCCGGCAGGAAGTGGTGGACAACCTCTTTTCCCAGATGGAACAGGTGTTGGAAGAGGGAAAGGTGGATTATGTGAAGTGGGATATGAACCGCTGCATTACCCAGCCCTACAGCGCTGCCCTCCCCTCCCACCGCCAGGGAGAGTTTTACCACCGGTACATCCTGGGGGTGTATTCCCTTTATGAGCGGCTGATTGCCCGATTCCCCCACATTCTCTTTGAGTCCTGCTCCAGCGGCGGCAACCGGTTTGATCCTGGGATGCTGTACTACGCTCCTCAAGCCTGGTGCAGCGACAATACCGACGCCATTGCCCGGCTGCAAATCCAGTACGGTACCAGTTACTGCTATCCCATTTCCAGTATGGGCAGCCATGTGTCGGTCTGCCCCAACCATCAGGTATTCCGCAACACCCCCTTGGCGACCCGGTTCGGGGTGGCCATGTTCGGAGCCTTTGGGTACGAGCTGGACGTCACCGCTCTGCCCCAGGATCAGCGAGAGGAAATCAAAGCCCAGATCACTTGGTTGAAACAGCACCGCAGCCTGCTGCAACAGGGCACTTTTTATCGGTTGAAAAGCCCCTTTGAAGGGAATATTGCCGGCTGGATGGTGGTCAGCGAGGACAAAACCCAGGCCATTGCCGGGGAGTATAAGATCCTCACCCAGGCCAACGCTCCCTGCCGCCGTTTAAAGCTGGCAGGACTAGATCCCCATATCCGCTATGCCGTCAATGGGCAGAATCCCCGTTACGGGGACGAGCTGATGCAGGCGGGACTGGTGACCACCGATCCCTCCGCCGGAGTGGACGCCTCCGGGGATGGCTTCCATCAAGACTTTTCCTGCCAGATCTTTTTGCTGGAGGCGGTAGAGTGAGCCCCAAACCGTATGGAAAACCCCAGCAAAAGACCATTGTTCTGCTGGGGGAACGGGTGGACTATACCCTGACCCGGAAATCGGTGAAAAATTTGAACCTGCGCATCAATCGGGAGGGACAGGTCAGCCTTTCCATCCCCCGGTGGGTGAGTCAGGCCCAGACGGAGGAATTTTTGCAGGCCAAGGCGGAGTTTATTTTGGCCGGTCGGAAACGGGCAGCTCAGCGCCAAGACCTCCATCCCCGTGAGCTGCCCACCCAGCAAGGGAGTCGGGTGTTTCTCTGGGGAAAGCCCTGTTTGCTGGAATTTGGAATGCAGGAAGGGGAAGAGCCGGAGATTTTGCGGCTGCCGGATCCGAATACTGCTGAAAAAGCCCTGCAAGCTTTCTATCGGACTCAGTGCCAGGCCAAGGCGGAATCCTTTCTGCCGCAAGTGCTGGTAGATTTCGGCGACGCACTTCCCGGCCTTCCCACTCTGCGCTACCGTCGGATGACCTCCCGCTGGGGCAGCTGCAATGTGAAAACCCGGCAGATTACCCTCAACACCCGGCTGGCGGAGTACCAAGAGACCGCTTTGCTGGCGGTGCTGTATCACGAAGTCACCCATCTGCTCTGTCCCGACCACTCTCAGAAGTTTTACCGGGAGCTGCTCCGGCGCTGTCCCCGTTATCGAGAGTGGACGGAAGTGTTGAAATAAAAGGAGAGTCATTTCTATGATTAAATTGAATGTGCTGCATTTGTTGGAAGAACAGGGAAAGACAAGATACTGGCTGTACAAACAGCTGGGGATGAGCTGGCAGAATTTCAGCAGGATGGTGAATAACCAGACCAAGTCCATCCGCTATGAAAACATCGAGACTATGTGCCTGCTGTTAAACTGTACTCCCAACGATTTGTTTTTGATTACGGAAGATTGATTCCATCGCCGCTCCGTCAAAAGGGCGGCGATTTGCTTTTTTCCTTCTTTTCTGCTACCATAAGGGGGAACAAACATTCACCGGGAGGGAGAACATGAACAAGACCATGGGCATTTTGGCCCACGTAGACGGCGGAAAAACTACCTTGTCCGAACAGTTATTGTACCAGTCCGGTCAGGTCCGCACCCTGGGGAAGGTGGACGACGCTTCTTCCCGGCTGGACCAGGATGAAATGGAGCGGCGGCGGGGGATCACCATTTTTTCTCACTCCGCCTGGTTTTCCCAGCAAGGGGACCGGTATTATCTGTTGGACACTCCCGGCCATACCGATTTTTT
>DXWR01000309.1 GCA_019416775.1 Oscillospiraceae bacterium
CCACGAATACGCCAAGGAAAAATTGGCTATTGTCAAGCAGCTGCGCCAGGAATTGAAGCTTCCTGTGGCCACGATTTTGGACACCAAAGGCCCGGAAATCCGGATCGGAACCTTTAAAAACAACAGGGTAGAATTGAAGGCAGGCCAGCTCTTTACCCTTACCACCGAAGAAGTAGAGGGTACGGAAAATCAGGTCAGCATTACCTATAAAGACCTCCCCAAGGACATTGAGGAAGGCCGGACGGTGCTGCTGGACGACGGCCTGATTGAAATGAAGGTCATGTCCAAAACCGAAACCACCATCGTCTGCCGGGTGGAAAATGGCGGCATCATTTCCAACCGGAAGGGCATCAATGTGCCCGGAACCAAGCTGAGTATGCCCTTTATCAGCGAACGGGACCGCAGCGACATTATTTTTGGTATCGAGGAAGGGTTTGACTGCATTGCGGCCTCCTTTACCCGGGATGCGGAGGATATCTTGGCCGTCCGAAAGATTTTGGATGAGCATAACTGCCATTCCATCAACATTATCGCTAAGATTGAAAACGCCGAAGGAGTGGAAAACATCGACCAGATCCTTCGGGTGGTGGACGGCATTATGGTGGCCCGCGGCGACATGGGGGTGGAAATCCCCTTGGAAGACGTGCCGATCCTGCAAAAGAAGCTGATTAAAAAGGCGTATCTGGCCGGCAAGCAGGTCATCACCGCAACCCAGATGCTGGATTCCATGATTAAGAACCCCCGTCCCACCCGTGCGGAATCTACCGACGTGGCCAACGCCATCTACGATGGCACCAGCGCCATTATGCTTTCCGGTGAAACGGCTGCCGGCAGCTATCCGGTGGAAGCGCTGAAGACCATGGTGCGGATTGCGGAACGCACCGAAGAGGCCATTGATTATATCCACCGTTTTCAATCGCGGGAAACCATCGCCAACTTCGACGTTACCAATGCCATTTCTCACGCCACCTGCACCACCGCTCACGATTTGGGCGCCAGCGCTATTGTCACCGTGACCATGTCCGGCGTTACTGCCCGGCAGCTGTCCAAGTTCCGTCCGGCATCTCCCATTGTGGCCTGCACTAATCGAGATACCGTGTATCATCAGCTGAGCTTGAGCTGGGGCGTAGTTCCTATGCGAATCCAAACCGAAACCGACAGCGAAAGCTTGTTTGAACATGCGGTGGAAGCAGCGCAGCGGGCCGGTTTGGTCCACAGCGGCGATTTGGTGGTTATCACCGCCGGTGTGCCGTTGGGCGTGTCCGGTACTACCAACATGATGAAGGTAGACGTGGTAGGCCATGTGCTGGTCACCGGAGAAGGCGTGGTGGAAAAACAGGTTACCGCCCGGATCTGTGTGGCGGAAACTGTCAAGGATCTGGAAGATCGGTTCCAGGAAGGAGACATTATCGTCACCCACAGCACCAACAACGACTGGATCGAATATCTCCATACCGCCGGCGGCATCATTACTGAGCAGGGCGGCATCAACAGCCACGCCGCCATTGTAGGCCTTGCCATGAACAAGCCGGTCATCGTAGGCGCTCAAAATGCCACTAAGATTTTGAAAACCGGTTCTGTGGTGTTGCTGGACGCAGAAAAGGGCTTGGTCAGCCGTAGTTAATTTCTGCTTCTGCTACTATTGTATTATTTCGTAATTTGAGGGAGAACGTTGCAGGTTCTCCCTTTTTTTGTTTGTCCGAAACCTTCGGCGGCTTTTTCGGAGTAGTTCAGTGAAGGGGTCGGACAGGAGGGATAGGGATGGAGGACAGAAAGATCATCGACCTGTTTTGGAAGCGGGAAGAAAAGGTAATCCGGGAAACCCAGCGCCGCTATGAACCCTATTGCCGCAGCATTGCTCAGAGAATGCTGAGAAATCATCAGGATGTGCAGGAATGTCTCAACGACACCTGGCTGGGGGCTTGGAACGCCATACCGCCGCATCGGCCCAGCTGCCTGCGCACTTTTTTGGGAAAGATCACCCGAAATCTCGCTTTGAAACGGCTGGAAAAGTCCGCTGCTCAAAAACGGGGCAGCGGGGAAGCGTTGCTGGTGTTGGAAGAGTTGGAGCAGTGTTTGGCTGCGCCGGATAAGGTGGAGCAGCAGGTGGAGGATCAAATTCAAGCCCAGCGATTGGCGGTGGTGCTGGAAGAATTTTTGCGCGGTTTGCCCGGCCGGGCCAGGATTTTGTTTCTGCGCCGGTATTGGTATTTCTGCTCCATTAAAGAGATTGCCAGGCAGGAAAGAATCAGTGAAGGGGCGGTGAAGTCCTCTTTGTTCCGTACCCGGGAAAAATTGAGGGCGAAACTGCAAGAGGAGGGATTGCTATGAAAGCAAACCGATTGTTAGAACAGCTCAACGATCTGCCGGAAGATTTGCTGCTGGAAGCCCAGCCGAAAGGAATACGACCCGGTTTCGGCTGGAAGCGCTGGGGCGCAGTAGCAGCCTGCTGCTGTGTGGTGCTGGGAGCAGTGCTGCTGGCACCGTTGCTTTTCTTTCAAAACAGGGTAGAGCCATTCCAGCCGGTGGATTACGGTGAGGTGGTGAATTACAGTACCCTGTCCTTTGGGGACACCTATCTGCCGGAGGGACTGCAAATTGACAGTGGAAATGGGACGGATTCCATCATGGGAATTGCCGGCAGCGTGGAAGAAGAACTGGTGACCGGCCTTCGTCCCATGGCTCTTTTGGAAGTAACGGTGACCAACGTACGCATCAAAGATTACTATTATGACACCCCAGACCTTTGGTCCGATGCTCCGGATGGGGTGCTTCATCAACATGACCAAACACTGCTCTACGATTTTCAAATTGACCGGGTGTGGTACGGCGGTCCTTTTCAAGCAGGGGAGACCTTGACAGTGGAAAATTCGGTTTATCTGCTGGATCCGGAATTTCTCATGGAAATCGGCGGGCGGTATGTAGTGCCGGTGTACTATGACGGTTATCTTCTGGCAGGCGCCCGGGACGATGCAGTGGTGTCCGGGGACATTCATCGGGAGAGCATATACAACTGCTACAACTTCCACCAGCCCCCCATTCAAATTACAACCGGCGGAGATTATGTCATGCCGGACAACTGGGAGATCCTTTCTGCGTATTCCCGGAAAATCCAGATGGATTTGTCGGAACAGCCGGGGTGGTATGACACGCTGTTTTCTGATAAAATGCGGTTGGTCACAGCAGAGGATTTTATCCGGCAGATGGGTATTTTGGTGGATTGGCTTGGCGGCAAGCAACCGGAAGAAACAGAGGATACTTCTGCCGTGCTGTACAGCGATTTGTCCTTTGGGGAGACTTACCGCCCGGAAGGATTGAGAAGCGACAGTTCCAGTGCAGATATTGTGGCCTTTTCTGAGGAAGAGCTGTATGCCGGCGAGATCCAGGTGGAGTTCTGGGAAATCACTGTGATGGATATGCAGGTAAAAGACTATCGGTATGATGTAGCCAGTGATAAATTTGAGCCCGGCGGCGTGCTCCATATGCAAAACCAATCCATGTTGTATCAGGTGCAGGTAGAACAGGTTTGGTACGGACAGTCCGTCCAAGCGGGGGAAACCGTGTTGCTGGAAGACCTCTCTTACGGGAAAATTGATCTGGGCTGCCTGCTCTCGGTGGGTGGACGGTATGTGCTGCCGGTTATTAACCAGGGGGATACCTATCCGGAATGGCAGGAAGTGGTGTCCGGGGATGTGTCATTGAGCAGCCCTTACGGCATCTACTACCCCTATCAGCCTCCCATCCAACGCACCACCGAAGGAGATTATGTCCTCCCTTCCGACTGGACTACCTTAACCGAAGTTTCCCGCCCAGTGGAGATGGATCTTTCCCAGCAGGGCACGGAATTTTCCCATTACGAAGATAAAATGCGCTTGGTCACTGGAGAGGATTTCGCCCGGCAGATGGGAGCTCTGGTCCAAAAGATGCAAGCTGCAACCTAACATAGACAAAACAAAAGGACGGTGTCATAGCCGTCCTTTTTCCGTTCTTTATTTGGGGCAGTGTTTCGCCTTACCACACTTTGCCTTCGCTGACCTGCTTGAGGATTTGAAGCACTCCGTCCTCCCGCCAGCCGGGGCAGCCGAAGTTGGCTGCTTCTTTTACTTCCTGCCGGGCATTTTCTACAGCGTAGCTGTACTTGGCCTGCTTGAGCATGGGGATGTCGTTGATGTTGTCCCCAAACACCATGGTTTCTTCCGGAGAGATGCCCAGCCGCTGCTGCAAAGCGGCCAAAGCGTTTCCTTTGTTGGCTTTCAGGCTGACGCAGTCCATCCACTGAATGCCGGCGCTGGCAATCTGCACCTTATCTCCCCATTTGGGGGCAAACCATTCATTGACAATGGCCTCGGTGTCGGTGGGGTGGTAGATAGAAAGCTTGACAATCTGTTCCCCGGGCGGGCAGGTCAGGGTGGGGTTCAGTTCCACCTGGAAGTGGTAACCGTCCACCAGCCAGCGGTAAAGCTGGGAATCCTTTTGCCGCACATAAGAATGTTTTAAACCGCAGAGCATCACATCGCATCCGGGCAGTTTCAAAGCGTCTTCCACCATTTCCGCCAACATGGTTTCGTCAATGGCAAAGGCCTTCAGTACTTGGGTGTAGCTGCGCAGAGCTCCGCCGCCGTCGGTGATATAATACATAGACTGGGCTTCTTCCGGAAACAGTTCGGCGATGCTGTGAAACTGCCGTCCGCTGGCCCCTGCAAAAAAAATCCCCTGTTTCAGCAGCGACTGGATCACCGGGTGGTATTCCGCGCTGATGCAGTGGCCCCCGTCCTCCAAAAGGGTGCCGTCCATGTCCGATGCAATTAAACGAATCATAATGAAATCCCCTTTACAAGTCCGTTTTCATGACTTCCCTCATTTGGTGTTATTGTACCACAGGGGTGGGGGAAAAGCAATGCAAAAGGAGGTAAACTATCGGGTGTATCCCATCCGTTCCAGCTCTTGGCGCAGCTGGCCCAGCGCCTTTTTTTCCAGCCGGGAGACGTAGCTGCGGCTGATGCCCATCTGTTTGGCCACTTCTCGTTGAGGCAGGGGATCGCTTCCGTCCAATCCGTACCGCTTTTCCAGTACAAAGGCCTCCCGGGGCTCTAAGCATCGGTCAGCTGCCTGCCGGAGCTGAGAAGCACTGAGTTTTTGCTGGATGGCGTCAAATACCTCTTCGTCTTCTCCCGCCATCACGTCGAAGAGGGTTAGAGGATTACCGTCTTTGTCGCAGTCAATGGGCTCCTGGATGGAGACATCTTCCGAACTTTTGCGCTGGGCGCGGAAGAACATTAAAATCTCGTTTTCGATGCACCGGCTGGCGTAGGTGGCAAAGCGGATGTTTTTATCGGTGGAAAAGGTGTCCACCGCCTTAATCAAACCAATGGAACCAATGCTGATTAGATCGTCCGGTTCCGCCTTGGAGGCATAGTATTTTTTCACGATGTGGGCCACCAGCCGCAGATTATGCTCGATCAGCTTGACCCGGGCTGTTTGATCTCCTTGCGCCAGCTGTCGAAAATATTCCTGCTGCTTGGCAGGGGAAAGAGGTTTGGGAAAAGCAGAGGCAGACTCGGCATGAAGAGCTAGAAAGATCAGGTGTTCCAGCAGGAAATTGAGCATGGAAGAAAACATTTTGATCATCTCCTTTGCCCCACCCTATGCGGAAAAAAGAAAAAACAGAAGCCAGGCAAAGAAAATCGGCGCACTGTCCAACAGATTTGGAGTTTGTGCGTCGATGATGTCTTTATTTGAGTGAAGTTACGCTCTTTTTTCCCCGGCGTTTTTGATGCGGTTGATCCGCCGTTGGGTCAAAATAGAAAGGAAACGCACTCGTTTGTCTAAAAAATCTCCCACGATTCCCACCGCTTTGCCAGTGGTAAAGGCGGCAATTACCG
>DXWR01000031.1 GCA_019416775.1 Oscillospiraceae bacterium
TCCACCCCCGCCTGCTGGGCCAAAACGGGGAATCTTTTCCGGTCCCGATACCAGAGAGTGAGCCGGACCTCTTCCTCCCCGGGCACCACCAGCAGCGGGTGCATCCCTTGCTGACGGCAGCGCTCCACCAGCCGCAGCTTGCCGTAACCCTTTACCGACAGGGTGACGGTGCCTCCCAAAAACCGCAAAAAGGAAGAATGGTTCATTCCAGCACCTCCCAATCCAGGCGAAGAAGTGTCCCGCTGACCCGCAGAGAATCGCCGGAAAGCTGGGAAACCTGAAGGTTTTTCCCAAAAAGGGAGAGTTTCAACCCTTCTGCTTCCAGCACCAACCGCTCCGACTCCAACACCTTCATTTGAAACTCCCCTTCCAGCCAAAGGGCTTGGTCCCGTTGAATCCAGATGGAGGGATAATCGGTTTTCAGTTCGCCAAAAATCCGGGAATGTTCCATGCCTGTTCCCCCTTTCCCTTCAAAATATGTCCCGGCGGCAAAAACCATGCCCAGGTATGGAGGAAAGGCCATGGGCATATCTTTTCACCGGGAGGGATGGGGCATGGGACGGGTAAAAGCGGTTTTGATCTCCATGTTCAGTGTGCTGCTGCTGGCTGGTATGCTGTGGCTGGGGGGGATTTTGTCGGAAGGGGTGCGCAACGGCATCGTCCTCTGCCTGACCACGGTGATCCCTTCCCTCTTCCTCTTTACCGTCCTCACCAACTGGATGGGCTCCACCCGCATCCTCACCTGGCTGGGAAAAGGAATGTCGGTTGTGGGGCGGCCGGTGCTGGGACTGGGCAGTGCAGGCTGCGGGGTGCTGCTGTTTTCCCTATTGGGAGGCTATCCGGTGGGAGCGGCGCTGCTGGCCCAGTTGGTCCGGCAGGGACAAATGAGCCCCAAGCAGGCATCCAAAATGCTCTGCTTTTGCAGTTGGAGCAGCCCTGCTTTTTTGATCCAGGGAGTGGGCAGCCAGGTGCTGGGCAGCTCTTTGGCGGGGGTGATCCTTTGGCTGAGCCAGCTCATGGCGGCGCTGCTGCTGGCGGCGCTGCTGCGGGTAAAGGAAAATGAGGGCGCCCTGCCCCCGCCCCTGCCGTTGCCCAATGCAGGCAACTTTTTTGGCTCCCTTCGGAGCAGTTTGGGGATTTTAGGAGGCATCTGCGGCACGGTGATCCTATGCAGCGGGCTGTTCCCCTTATTGGAATTGCTGCCCCTTTCCCCTCTCTGGGACTGGACGGCACGGGGAATGGCGGAAGTCACCAACGGCTGCTTCTGCCTGCCGGAAGGGGTATCCGGATTTGGGATCTTCTGCCGGCTGGGATTTTTTGCCGCTTTTGGGGGGGTGTGCGTCTTTTGCCAAAACGCCCTGCTGGTGGGCGGCACCGGAATTTCCCTAAAATGGTATCTGCTGACCCGGCTGCCCATTGGGCTGTTCTGCGCCGGGTTCTGCGCTCTCTGCTACCCCCTGCTGCCCCAGCAGGCGGCGGAATGCTTCGGCAGCTTTGCCGCACCGGCAGGGATGGCCGCCCTTTCTGCCGCCACTCCCCTGGGCAGCGGGTTGATGGTGGTGCTGGCAATCTTTTTGTTGTCAAGCGCCGGAAAACGTGATACAATGTCATCTGGCGCCTGATGGCAGAATTTGCAGAAAAAGGAGGACACGCAGGGTGGAATTATTTGGAGCAAAGATCGAGCCGGCCTGCGTCTACTGCGCCAACGGCACCGAAAGCGCCGACGGCCAGATGATTTTTTGTGAAAAACGGGGGGCGGTGGCCCCTTATTACAGCTGCCGCCGGTTTGAGTACGATCCCCTGTTGCGGAAACCCAAACCCCCGGCGGTGCTGCCGGAATACGACCCGGAAGAATTTCAGCTGTGAACCAAGCAGCAGCGAATTTAGAGTAAATGAGGAAGCAAGATGATTTACAACAATATTTTGGAAGCAGTGGGACACACCCCTATGGTGCGGCTCAACCGGATGAACGACCCGGACTCCGCCGAAGTGCTGGTGAAGTTTGAAGGGTTGAACGTAGGCGGGTCCATCAAAACCCGCACTGCCTTAAACATGATTGAAAAAGCCGAACAGCAGGGCATTATCCAGCCCGACACCATCATTGTGGAGCCAACCAGCGGCAACCAGGGCATCGGCCTGGCGCTGATCGGGGCGGTGAAGGGATACCGCACCATCATTATCATGCCCGATTCGGTGAGCGAAGAGCGGCGCAAGTTGGTGGCCCACTACGGGGCGGAGGTGATCCTCATCCACGATGCGGGAAACATCGGGGACTGCATCGAAGAGTGCCTAGCCACTGCCCTACGGATGGCGGCAGAAGATCCCCGAGTATTCGTACCCCAGCAGTTTGAAAATCCCGCCAACCCCATGGCTCACCGCCACCACACCGGCTTGGAGATTTTAGAGCAGGTAGCCGGGCCCATCCACGGTTTCTGCTCCGGCATCGGCACCGGCGGCACCATCACCGGCATTGGCGAAGTACTCAAGGCATTAAACCCCGACATTGAAATCTGGGCGGTGGAGCCGGAAAACGCGGCGATTCTGGCCGGCGGCACCGTAGGCACCCATTTGCAGATGGGCATTGGGGACGGGGTGATCCCCGGCATCCTCAACCAGCAGATCTATGACCACATCTACATTGTCTCCGAC
>DXWR01000310.1 GCA_019416775.1 Oscillospiraceae bacterium
TTTTTAATTCTATTTACTACTATCTGTCTGTTATGGATCAGAGAATACCGGCTGCATTGGACCGGATTGGTATTTTGCGGCTATCTTTGGCTGGCGGCACTGCTGCCCAGTCCAGGAAGGAATTCAAATTAGGAGGAACGATATGGATCAAAAAACGGCATTGGAACAGCTGATTTTAAGCGTACAGAAGCCGGGACGTTACGTAGGCGGGGAACCGGGAAGTATCGTCAAGGACAAAAAGGATGTGTCCCTGCGGTTTGCCTTCTGCTTCCCCGATACCTATGAAATCGGCATGAGCCATCTGGGAATGAAAATCCTCTACGGCCTGCTCAACGCTCAACCGGACATTTGGTGCGAACGGGTCTTTGCCCCTTGGATCGACATGGAAGAAAAGATGCGGGCCCAGGGCATGAAGCTCTATGGTTTGGAGAGTTTTGACCCCTTGGATGAATTCGACATCATCGGCTTTACCTTGCAGTACGAGCTGAGCTTTACCAATGTTTTGAATATGCTGGACCTAGGGGGCATCCCGGTGTACAGCAAAGACCGGCCGGGACTGAAAAACCTGGTGATTGCCGGCGGCCCTTGCTGCTGCAACCCGGAACCTATCGCCGACTTTGTGGACCTGTTCCAGTTGGGGGAAGGGGAGGAGATGCTCCCAGAAATCTGCCGCTGCTACCAGGACGCCAAGGCCAAAGGGCTGAGCAAGGAAGAATTTCTCTTAAACGCCTGCCAAATCGACGGGGTGTATGTCCCCGCTTTTTATGACGTAGAATATTTCCCCGACGGCCGGGTGAAGTCCATCACCCCCAACCGTCCCGGGGTTCCTGCCGTGGTGGAAAAGCGGATCATCCAGGATCTGAGTAAAACCTACTACCCGGACAATTTCGTGGTACCCTTTATCGACACCGTCCACGACCGGGCCATTTTGGAGCTGATGCGGGGCTGCATCCGTGGCTGCCGGTTCTGCCAGGCAGGATTCCTCTACCGTCCCCTGCGGGAAAAGAGCGCCGATGTGCTCTGCCGCCAAGGGAAGGATCTCTGTGAGTCCACCGGCTACGAAGAAATCTCTCTGTCCAGTTTAAGCTCCTCCGATTATTCCCAAATCGAACCCTTGCTGGACCAGCTCTACGACTACACCCAGGAAAACCACATCAACCTGGCTCTGCCCAGTCTGCGGATCGACAATTTCAGCGAGGAACTGTTGGACAAAATCAAGGCGGTGCGCCGCAGCGGGCTGACCTTTGCCCCGGAAGCAGGAACCCAGCGGCTCAGGGACGTGATCAACAAAAACATTACCGAGGAGGATATCTTCACCTCCTGCCGCCTGGCCTTTGAAGGTGGCTACAGCTCGGTCAAGCTCTACTTTATGCTGGGGCTGCCCACCGAAACCATGTACGACTGCGAACAGATCATCGACCTGGCCCAGCAGGTGGTGGGGCTGTACCACCGCTGTCCGGGCCGCAACAAGGACCGCGGAGTGAACGTCACCGTGTCGGTGTCCACCTTCGTACCCAAACCCCAAACCCCCTTCCAGTGGTTCGGCCAGGACAGTTTGGATCAGATCGTGGAAAAGCAGCTCCACATGAAGGACTGCATCACCTCCAAGAAAATTTCCTTTAAGTACCACGCCTCCAAAACCAGTGTGCTGGAAGCGGTGTTTGCCCGAGGCGACCGGCGGCTCTGCGACGTGGTATACCACGCCTGGAAAAAGGGCTGCTATTTTGACAGCTGGGACGAGCACTTCTACTTCAATCGCTGGGAGCAGGCCCTAGAAGAGGCGGGATTGACGGTGTGGTTCTACGCCAACCGCCACCGGGAATTGGATGAAGTGTTCCCCTGGAGCCACCTCAGCTACGGAGTCAGCGAAGCTTTCTTAAAGCGAGAGTGGGAAAAAGCCCAAAAGGCCCAGACCACCCCTAACTGCCGCCAACAGTGCGCCGGCTGCGGGGCCAATCGACTGCTTACCCGAAAGGAGGGGAAATGCGTTGAGTGAAGCCATGCCCATCCAAACAGGGGAAGAACTCCCCATTGAAAAGATGCCCAACCTCCGGCTGTTTTACCGCAAGCGGGGAAGGGCCAAATATATCTCCCACCTGGACATTACCCGGTGTATGCAGCGTTCCCTGAAGCGGGCGGGGCTGCCGGTGTGGTACACCCAAGGCTTCAATCCCCATATGTACATGACCTTTGCCCTGCCCTTGGCGTTGGGGTATGAAAGCGACTACGAGTGCATGGATCTGCGGTTTACCCATCTCATGGATTTTTCGGAAATCCAAATCCGGCTCAACACTGCCCTGCCTCGGGACATTCAGGTGTGGAAGGTGGATTTCCAAAAGGACAAGCCCCGGGCCATCACCCAAGCGGATTACCGGCTGACGGTATATTCCAAGGATCCGGCACAGTTTTGGCAGGATTTCGCCGCCTTCTGCGCCCAACCGGAAATCCTCACCCAGAAGCGCACCAAAAAGGGGATGAAAACGGTGAACCTGAAGCCGGAATTTGCCCTGTTGGGGCATGAGATCGAGGGGGAGACCTGTATCCTCACCCTGCGCACCACCGCCGGGGAGCGAAACTTCAACCCCACCTTGCTCACCGACGCCTTTTGGGCGGCGTCCGGGCAGACGGGGTACGTTCAGGTGTTAAGGACAGCGGTGTATGCCGGGGACAAGTTGTTTGAATAAAAAATCGGCGGTCAAGACGGATTGAGTCTTGACCGCTTAATCTAGGTTTAATCTATAGAATAATCTATTATACCCAGCACATCGCCTGTTATCCCATCAACTTCTACCTCTGCTGTAAAAGCTTCACTGTCGGAATACCGTCCATATTCATCGTATACGACAAAAGTGCCTTTAATTGTTACATCCCAATAATTTTCATCTTCATTTTCTATGTGCTCTGCATCACCGGAAGCAAGTCTTACATTTCTTACCAAACCTCCTGTTTCAAGGGAAAGACTAACAAGTCCCACTTCGTCGTTTTGTATTGCTTGTTTAGCGAGATTGATTGCGCCACTATATGTTATTCCACCTGAACCGGTTTGAGAACTGGTGGCATCCGTTGAGTTTGAACTGCATCCG
>DXWR01000311.1 GCA_019416775.1 Oscillospiraceae bacterium
TATAAGAGACAGAATAAATAATGAACAAAAACTTGTATTTCCCGGTGAGATCTGCCACAATACAATCGTAAGGCGAAAGCCTTGTTTATCAGAGGAGGCAGTCAACCCATGAACAGTATGACAGGTTACGGCCGCAGCCGACAGGTGTTGGACGGCCGGGAAATTACCGTAGAAATCCGGTCGGTAAACCACCGGTATTTGGAATACAGCGCCCGCATCCCCAGGATGTACGGCTATTTGGAAGAAAAATTGAAAACCTTTTTGCAGTCCTCGGTCAGCCGGGGCAAGGTGGAGGTGACGGTGAGCATTCAAAACCTCACCGGCGGAGACACCCTGGTGCAGATCAACCAGGCGTTGGCCAAAGGTTATTTGGACGCCATGCGCAGCCAGGCAGAGATTTTGGGGCTGCAGGACGATTTGACCCTCTCCGTCCTCACCCGCTTTAACGACGTCTTTACCCTGCAAAAGCTGGAAGAGGACCAGCAGGTGATTTGGAGCGGTGTGGAACAGGTGGCAACCCAAGCTTTGAATCAATTTTTGGAGATGCGCCGCCGGGAAGGAGACCGCTTAAAGCAGGACATCACCCAGAAGCTGGCGGTGCTGGCAGAGCACGTGGCGGCGGTGGAGGAGCAGAGTCCTAAAACCGTAGCCGCCTATCGTCAGCGGCTGCTGCAAAAAATGGAGGAACTTTTGGCCGACCGCTGCATCGACCAACAACGGATCTTGATGGAAGCCGGACTCTATGCCGAAAAGATTGCTGTGGATGAAGAGACCGTTCGGTTAAAGAGCCATCTGGATCAGTTTGCTCAGATGATGGAGCAGCCTGGCCCGGTGGGTCGGAAGCTGGACTTTTTGGTGCAGGAAATCAACCGAGAAACCAACACGATCGGATCTAAAGCCCAAGACCTGGCGGTGACCCGCCGGGTAGTGGAGATGAAGAGCGAAATCGAAAAGATCCGGGAACAGATTCAGAACATCGAGTAGGAGGAAGGCAATGCAGCTGATTTCCATTGGTCACGGCAATGTGGTCAACGCCCGACGGGTCATTGCCATTGTCAGCCCGGATTCCGCCCCCATTAAGCGGATGATCCAGGAAGCTCGGGATCAGGGCCTGCTGATCGACGCTTCCTGCGGGCGGCGGACCCGAGGGGTGGTTATTATGGACACCAATCACGTGATCCTCAGCTCCGCCCATCCCGCCACCTTGGCAGGTCGGGTGGACCCCACCTGGTCGGAACCGGAAGATCGTGAGGAAGAGGAAGGATGAATCAAATGAACCGAAAAGGATTGTTGCTGGTAGTTTCCGGCCCTTCCGGCTGCGGAAAGGGAACGGTGCTCAGCCAGGTGTTTGCCAAACAGCCTGACACCTATTATTCTGTCAGCGCCACCACCCGCGCCCCCCGTCCCGGGGAAGAAGATGGGGTGCAGTACCACTTTTTAACCAAGGAAGCCTTTGAGGAAAAAATCGCCGCCGGCCAGATGCTGGAGTACGCTCAGTATGCCGGCAACTATTACGGCACCCCTGCCCAAGCGGTGGACGCCCAGTTGGCCCAGGGCAAAAATGTGGTGCTGGAGATTGAAGTTCAGGGAGCCAAACAGGTGAAGCTTCGCCGCCCGGATGCGGTGATGATCTTCATTATGCCTCCCAGCATGAAGGAGCTCCGCCGCCGCCTCACCGACCGGGGTACCGAAGCCCAGGAAGTGGTGGACCGGCGCATGGAGACCGCCAAACGGGAAATGCCCCAGGCCAAGGATTACGATTATATTGTTTTTAACGACACTGTAGAGGAAGCGGCGGAAGATATCTGCGCCATCCTCCGGGCAGGGCACTGCCTGGCCCGGGAAAACCTGGAACGGCTGGAACAAGCCATCCGGGAAGATTGAATGACGAACACAAATTCTGCCCAGAAGGCAGATTGATTTTGAATATTTTTGAATGAAGGAAAGGAGATTTTTATTATGATGCACAGACCCAGTGTCAGCGATCTGTTGAAGAATGGAGAAAGTTATTACTCTTTGGTGGTAGCGGTGGCTAAGCGCGCCCGGGAAATCACCGATGAAATGGAGGAGCAGGGCCTGGAAATGACCGAAAAACCGGTGCAGATTGCGGTGGACGAATTTGCCAAGGGCAAATACAAAATCGTGGAAAGCAGCCCGGAAGACGAAGATCTGTTTGAAGAGGATCAGGAATGAAACAGCCAACCTTGCTGCTGGGCATCACCGGCGGAATTTCCGCCTATAAGCTCACCGATCTAGCCAGTCGCCTCACCAAAGAGGGAGTGCGGGTGCTGACGGTGATGACCCAGGGCGCCCAGCAGTTTATTACCCCTTTGACCATGGAAACCCTCACCAAGCAGCGATGCTATACTCAGCTGTTTGACCGGGATACCCCTCAGGAGGTCACCCACATCTGGCTGGCCCAGCAGGCGGATGCCGTGCTGATCGCTCCTGCTACCGCCAATTTTTTGGCTAAAATGACCTATGGCCTGGCGGACGATCTGCTGAGCAGTGTGCTGCTGGCCACCACCGCTCCGGTACTGGTGAGCCCCGCCATGAACGTGCATATGTACCGCCATCCCGCCACCCAGCAAAATTTGGCTGCTCTGAAAAAGCGGGGGGTGCAGATCATTCCCCCGGAAGAGGGAATGCTGGCCTGCGGAGAAACCGGAGAAGGACGCCTTCCCAATACGGAGACCCTCTACCGCTGGGTGAAAAGAGCTCTGACTCCTCAGGATTTGGCGGGGAAACGGGTGCTGGTCACCGCCGGGGCGACCCGGGAAGCGGTGGATCCGGTGCGGTTTCTCACCAACCACTCCACCGGCAAAATGGGCTATGCTGTGGCCCAGGTTGCCTGGCAGCGGGGTGCGGAGGTCACCTTGGTCAGCGGCGTCACCGCCCTGGACTGCCCGGTGGGGGTGCGCCGGATTGCCGTCACCTCTGCCGCCGACATGATGGAAGCGGTGCGGCAGCATTGGCAGGATCAGGACGCGTTTGTCCTCTCCGCTGCGGTGGCGGACTTCACCCCGGAGTACACTGCCGCCCAAAAAATCAAAAAAGACGGCCAGTCCCAGCGCAGCCTGTCCTTGGTCTCTACCCAGGATATCCTGGCTTGGCTGGGGGAACATAAAAAGCAGGGCCAGCGCCTTTGCGGATTTTCTATGGAGACGGAAAATCTGCTGGAAAATTCCCGCAAGAAGCTGGAAAAGAAAAAGGCGGATCTCATTGCCGCCAACAGTCTGACCCAGCCTGGAGCGGGATTTGGGGTGGACACCAACTGCTTGACCCTCATCGGTCCAGATTGGGAAGAGGCTCTTCCCCTGATGTCTAAGGAGGACTGCGCCGCCGCCCTGCTGGATAAGCTGTTGGGGGATCCGGCCTAATGGAGCCGGGTACTGTAGTCCAGGTTTACCTGGAAAAAACCGCTTTTACCTTTGACAAACCCTTTACCTACCTTCTCCCTCGGGAGATGGAGGCAAAGCCCGGCTGCCGGGTGCTGGCGCCCTTTGGGGCAGGGAATGCCCGCCGTCAGGGAATGGTCTGGGCGGTGGAGCAGCAGCCTCCTGCACCGGGCATGAAAGCCGTGCTGGAACTGCTGGACGAAGCGCCGGTGTTGGATGAGCGTCAGCGGGAGTTGGCCTTGTTTTTGTCCAAGCGCACCTTCACCCCGGTGTTTGAGTGCGTCCGGGCCATTCTGCCTCGGGCCATGACCTTGTTGGTTCAGCGGCAGTACTGTTTGACCGCTTCCGCCCTGCAGTCCCAGGGGGAAGATCTCACTCAGCCCCAACAGGCCCTGCTTTCCCGGCTGCGCCAGGCCGAAACCGATCAGCAGCTGGATAAGCTGGTGCTGGCTCAGCTGGCGCAGCAGGATCCGGTGATGGAAGAGCTGATCGCCTTGGGGCAGGTGGAGCAGTTGGGGATCACCCGCCGGAAGGTGGGGGACAAAACCCAAAAGATGCTCCGTCTCACCCGGCGGTATCTGGAACATCCGGAAGAATTTTCCCTTTCGCCCAAACAAAAGGCGGTGGCGGAATTTCTTCGCCCCATGGAGGGAGCAGCAGAAGGGGAGATCCTCTATTTCTGCGGAGTGACCTCGGTGGTGCTCAAAGGGCTGGAACAAAAGGGTGCCGCCATCCGCTACGAAAAGCGGATCGATCGGATTCCCAAAACCCGCCGGGAGCAGTACCCCAACCCGGAGGACATTGTCCTCAGCCCTGCCCAAGAGCAGGTGTTCCAAGGGTTGAAAGGCTTAATGGAGGACCCATCCCCTCAAGCAGCGCTGCTTTACGGGGTCACCGGATCCGGCAAGACCTTGATCTATCAAAAACTGATTCACCACGCCCTCAGCCAGGGCAAGCAAGCCCTGCTGTTGGTGCCGGAAATCAGCCTCACTCCTCAGATGGTGCAGCGATTTCAAAGCTGCTACGGAGGCCGGGTGGCATTGATGCACTCCGGGCTCAGCCAAGGAGAGCAGCTGGATGAGTACCGTCGGGTACAGGAAGGCCGGGCGGATGTGGGAATCGGCACCCGCAGCGCCGTGTTTCTCCCTTTCTCCAACCTGGGAGTAATTATCCTAGATGAGGAAGGGGAGGCCAGCTACAAAAGCAGCGACTACGCTCCCCGGTACCATGCCCGGGAGGTGGCCAAGTTTCGGGCAGCACAGCAAAACTGCTTGGTGTTGTTGGGCAGTGCCACCCCCAGTGTGGAGAGCTACTACTACGCTCAAAAGGGGACTTACCACCTGTTCACCTTAAAGGAACGGTACACCGGTTCGGTGCTGCCTCAGGTGTACCTGGTGGATCAAAAGCAGGAGCTGATGCAGGGTAATACCGGCTCAGTCAGCCGAATTCTGGCCCAGCAGATCCGCATCAATCTGGAGCGAAAGGAGCAGACCATCCTGCTGTTCAACCGCCGGGGCTACTACACCGTCAGCCGCTGTGAGGACTGCGGAAAAGCGGTAAACTGCCCCCACTGTGACGTTCCCTTAACCTATCATAAAGACAACGGCCGGATGATGTGCCACTATTGCGGCTACTCGATGCGGCTCCAATCTCATTGTCCCAGCTGCGGCAGCCACCGGCTGCGGCTTTCCGGGGCAGGCACCCAAAAACTGGAAGAGGAGCTGGCTAATCTCTTTCCCGAAGCCCGGCTGCTGCGGCTGGACACCGACGCCACCTCAGCTCGATACTCCTTGGAAGAGGCGTTGGCTGCTTTTCAGCGGCAGGAGTACGACATCCTGCTGGGCACCCAGATGATCGCGAAGGGATTGGATTTTCCCCAGGTGACCTTGGTGGGGGTGCTCAATGCCGACCAAGGGCTGTACGCCCCGGATTTTCGGGGAGCAGAGCGGGTGTTCGATCTGCTGACGCAGGTGGTGGGCCGCAGCGGACGGGCCGGCAAACCGGGACGGGCCTTCTTGCAGTCCTATCAGCCGGATCACCCGGTAATGCAGTACGGCGCCAACCAGGATTTCGAGGGCTTTTACCGGGAAGAAATTGCCGCCCGGAAACTGCTGCTCTATCCCCCTTTCTGTGACCTTTGCGTGGTGGGTTTCTCCGCCCAGAAGGAACAAACTGTCCGCACCGGGGCTTTGGCGA
>DXWR01000312.1 GCA_019416775.1 Oscillospiraceae bacterium
TCAGATGTGTATAAGAGACAGACACCAATTATGTGGATATCCTGCGCAAGTTCTACACCGGTTTCTCCGGCGAGCTGGAGAAGGCGGAAAAGGACCTGGAGAAAAAGCGCATCAAGATCAAGGACGAGGAGACCGATGTGGTCTGCGAGCTGTGCGGCCGGAAGATGGTCATCAAATCCGGCCGGTTCGGAAAGTTCCTGGCCTGCCCCGGTTATCCCGAGTGCAAAAACACCAAGCCTATCACCGAGGACACCGGCGTGCTGTGTCCCCTGTGTGGGGCCAAGGTGGTGAAGAAAAAGTCCCGCAGCGGCTATTACTACTACGGCTGCGAGAAAAATCCCACCTGCACCTTCATGACCTGGGATAAGCCCACCAACAAGAAGTGCCCCAACTGCGGCGAGCCTCTCTATAAGCGCTATACCAAGGCAGAGAAAAAGTATGTGTGCTATAAGCCGGGGTGCGGCTATGAGGAAGATCTGCCCCAGCGGAAGAGCAAGAAGAAGGACGAGGAAGCCCCGGCGGCAGAGCAGAATGTGGTGACGGCTGCCGAAAATGCAGCGGAGACTCCGGAGACCGCAAAGACCACCAAGAGCAAAAAAACCACGAAAACCACCAAGGCTGCCAAGAGCACCAAGACGGCCAAAGCCAAGGTCCAGGAAGAAGCTGGGGAGGAAAAGCCCAAAAAGACCACCCGGAAGAGCACCAAAAAGGCCGCAGGTGAAGGGGAAGAAACACCGAAAAAGAAAACCACCTGGAAAACGGCTGCCAAAAAGGCGGCAGAAAAACCGGAAGCGGAAGAGGAAAACAAAGAATGATGCAAGCCACAGTGATCGGAGCGGGCCTGGCCGGCAGTGAAGCGGCCTGGCAGCTGGCCTGCCGGGGTATCCCGGTGACCCTTCTGGAAATGAAGCCCGCCCACTTTTCCCCGGCCCACCGCTATGCCGGTTTTGCAGAGTTGGTCTGCTCCAACTCGTTGAAGGCCCAGCGGCTGGATTCGGCGGCCGGACTGTTAAAGGAAGAGATGCGCCGGCTGGGTTCGGTGTGCTTGGCTGCGGCGGATCATCACCGGGTCCCTGCCGGAGGAGCTTTGGCCGTGGAACGGGTAGGCTTTTCCGATGAAGTGACCAAAGCCATTCAAAGCCATCCCCTGATTACCGTGGAAGAAAAGATGGTGGAAGAGATCCCGGAAGGAACGGTGATTTTGGCTACCGGCCCCCTGACCCAGGGAAAGCTGGCCCAGTCCATCGGCCGGTTGGTGGATCAGCAGCGCTTGGCATTCTTTGACGCCGCCGCCCCCATTGTCAGCGGGGAAAGCGTGGACACCTCCATTGCCTTCTATGCGTCCCGGTACGGGAAAGGGGACGGAGAGGATTACCTCAACTGCCCTATGAACAAGGAGGAGTACGAAGCCTTTTACCAGGCGCTGGTGGAAGGGGAACGAGCTCCCCTGAGTGAAGAGGATCAGAAGCAGTTTACTGTGTATGAGGGCTGTATGCCCATTGAAGTCATGGCCCGCCGGGGCAAAGACACCATCCGCTTCGGGCCCATGAAGCCGGTGGGGCTGACAGATCCCCGCACCGGCCACCGTCCTTGGGCGGTGCTGCAGCTGCGCCGGGAGGACCCGGAAGGGAAGCTCTACAATCTGGTGGGCTTCCAGACCAACCTGAAGTTTGGGGAACAGAAGCGGATTTTCTCCATGATCCCCGGCTTGGAGAACGCGGAGTTTTACCGCTACGGCGTAATGCACCGCAACACCTTTTTGGACAGTCCCCGGCTGTTGGAGCCGGACTTTTCCCTGCGAAAAGACCCCCGCATCTTCTTTGCCGGGCAGATCACCGGCGTGGAAGGCTATATGGAAAGCGCCGCTTCCGGATTGCTGGCCGGGCTGCATTTGGCACGGCGGTTGCAGCAGCAAGCGCCCACCCTCCCCCCGGAAACCACCATGATCGGCGCTTTGAGCCGGTATGTCAGCCGGTATCCCGGAAAGGATTTTCAGCCTATGGGCAGCAATATGGGGATTTTACCCTCTTTGGAACATCCGGTGCGGGACAAACGGCTGCGCTACCAAGCTTTGGCAGACCGGAGCCTGAAGGATTTGGCAGACTGGATGGCGCTGCAACACATTGATCCCGCTTTGGCAGAGGACGGGATGCGGGAATGATTCCCGGCTATTCCATCTTTGATCTTTGTTTCCCCCATGGGGAGGAGTCCCCATTTTTGATTTGAGAGAGGAAGTTGACTATGAAAATTGCATTGGACGGCTTTGGAGGAGACCATGCTCCTCTGGCAATGCTGGAAGGCGCTGCCTTGGCAGTAAAGGAATACGGCGTGGACGTGGTAATCACCGGAGAGGAAGCGGTGCTGCGGAAAACCGCCTTGGAGCACAACATTTCCCTGGCGGGATTGGAATTTTCCGACACCAAAGATGTGATCGGCATCTGTGAGGAACCCACTACCCTGCTTCAGGAACACCGGGATTCTTCTTTGGGCCGGGCCTTCACCCTTTTGTCCGAAGGCAAGGTAGACGCTTTGGTCAGCGCCGGTTCCACCGGGGCCATTGTGGTGGGCGGAACCTTTTTGATCAAGCGGATCAAGGGCATCAAGCGGGCTGCCATCGCTTCCATGGTCCCCTGTGAAAACGGAAGCTATCTGCTGGTGGACGCCGGGGCCAACACCGACTGCCGTCCCGAAATGCTCCATCAATTTGCCATGATGGGCAGTATGTACCTGGAGTCGGTGCGGGGCATTCAGCGTCCCCGGGTGGGATTGGTGAACATCGGCGCCGAGGAAACCAAAGGCGGCCAGCTGCAAAAGGACACCTATCATCTGCTGGAGCAGGACAAAAACCTGAACTTTACCGGCAACCTGGAAGCCCGGGGCATTCCTCTGGGGGAAGCGGACGTGGTGGTCTGCGACGGCTTTACCGGCAATGTGATTTTAAAGCTCAGCGAAGGCTGGGGGAAATTTTTGAATAACACCTTAAAGGATCTGTTCCTCACCGGCCTTGCCGGCAAATTCAGCGCTGCTTTGCTGTTAAAGAAGATCAGCGGCCTGCGCAAGCGGATGAACTACAAGGAATACGGGGGAGCGCCGCTGCTGGGTGTCACCAAACCGGTGATCAAAGCCCACGGCTCCTCCGACAAACTGGCCATTTCCAAGGCCATTTACCAGGCCAAGCTGGTGGTGGAGCAGCAGATGATTGCCCGCATTACCAAAGCCTTGGCCGACCAGAAGGAAGAGGGGTAAATGAAAGATCTGCATACATTGGAACAGCGGCTGGAGCACCGGTATGAGAATATCGGCTTGCTGCAAACCGCATTGACCCACCCCAGCTATGTCAATGAAAACCGCAAAGGCTTGAAGAACAATCAACGCCTGGAATTTTTAGGGGACTCGGTGCTCTCCATTGTGGTGGCCCAGTACCTGTTTGAGCATTATACCAGCCTGCCCGAAGGAGAACTCACCAAACTTCGGGCTAGTTTGGTTTGCGAAAAAGCCCTTCACCAATTTGCCTTGCAGATTGATTTGGGAGAGTTTTTGCTGCTGGGCCGGGGAGAGGAAAACACTGGCGGACGGCAGCGCCCCTCCATTTTGGCAGACGCCTTTGAAGCGGTGATTGCTTCCATCTATCTGGACGGCGGGTTGGAAGAGGCCCGGAAATTTGTGCTTCGGTTTATTCCCAAGCACCTGAACGTCAAGCAGGTGGAGGTCAACTTTGACTACAAAACCGCCTTGCAGGAATTTGTCCAGCGGAACAAACAGGAAACCCTGGACTACCAGACGGTGGAGGAACGGGGCCCGGACCACAACAAGACCTTTGTGGTGGAGGTGCACCTAAACTCCAACGTCATCGGCACCGGGGAAGGACACAGCAAAAAGCAGGCGGAACAGCAGGCCGCCAAGGAAGCGTTAAAGCTCATGGGCTATGAGCTGTCATAACATCCCGGTGTTTCTGCCTCATGCCGGCTGTCCCCACCGCTGCCTGTTCTGCGACCAGCACAGCATCTCCGGGACGGTGCACACCCCGTCTCCGGAAGAGGTGGAGGATTATTTAAAAGAAAGTATGGCTCAGTATCCCCACGACCCTGCCCAAACGGAAATTGCCTTTTTCGGCGGCAGCTTCACCTGCATGGATCTGGAGTATCAAAAAGCGATGCTGGAACTTGGGGAGCAGTTCGTCCGTCGGTATGGACTCAAGGGCATTCGTCTTTCCACCCGTCCCGACGGCATTTCCCCCGGGATCATCCGGCATCTGCTGGACTATCCGGTGCGAGCAGTGGAATTGGGCGCTCAAAGTATGTGCGATCCCATTCTGGAACAAAACCGCCGGGGGCATACGGCGGCAGATACCGTCCAGGCAGCCAAACGGATCCGGCAGGCCGGATTGGAACTGGGACTGCAAATGATGGTGGGGCTGCTGGGGGACACTGCCCAGACCGTGTGGGAAACCGCCCGGGCTTTGGCGGACCTTAAGCCGGATACGGTGCGGATCTATCCCATGGTGATTTTAAAGGGAACTCCGGCCTATGCCCTGTGGCAGCAGGGGGAGTATCCCATCTTCTCTTTGGAAGAGGGAATTCGGCTCTGTGCCGGGCTGTTGGAGTTTTTTGAGCAGCGGCAGATCCGGGTAATCAAACTGGGGCTTCACGCTTCCCGGCAGGTGGAGGAGCAGTATGCCGCCGGGCTGTACCATCCGGCGTTTCGGGAGCTTTGCGAAAGCAGATTGTACCGGCAGGGTATGTTTTCGCAAATATCCCGATGGAAAGAAAAGCGGGGGACGGTGTACGTCCACCCCAAAGGGATGTCCGCCTGCATCGGGCAGAAGAGGGAAAATATCATCTGGCTGCACCGGCAGGGAATGGAGATCCGGGTGAAGCCGGATCACACGCTAAGCCGGGGGAAGCTTCTGCTCTGCCCCGAAGGAAGTACGAAGGAGGAGCAGGGAGTTGCTGTTAAAGTCATTGGAGCTGCAGGGATTTAAGTCTTTTCCGGATAAGACCAGGATTGAATTCGGCAAAGGGCTGACTGCGGTGGTCGGCCCCAACGGAAGCGGAAAATCCAACATCTCAGACGCCATGCGTTGGGTGATGGGGGAACAGTCCACCAAAACCCTGCGGGGCAGCAAGATGGAGGACGTGATCTTTACCGGCACCCAGCAGCGCAAGAGCCAGGGGTTTGCCCAGGTGAGCCTGACCATCGACAATTCCGATCGTTCCTTGGGGGTGGACAGCGATGAAGTGATCATTACCCGGCGGCTCAACCGCAGCGGCGACAGCGAGTATAAGATCAACCACGCTTCCGTTCGTTTAAAGGACATCAATGAGCTTTTGATGGACACCGGTTTAGGGCGGGACGGCTATGCTCTGGTAGGGCAGGGCCGCATCGCCGAAATCATTCAGTCCAAAAGCGACCAGCGCCGGGAGATTTTTGAGGAAGCCGCCGGAATCTCCAAGTTCCGGTACCGGAAAAACGAAGCGGTGCACAAATTGGAAGCCAGCGAAGAAAACCTGCTGCGGCTTCAGGATATCCTTGCCGAATTGGAACAGCGGGTGGGGCCGTTAAAAAAGCAGAGTGAAAAAGCCAAGGCTTTTTTACAGCTCAGTCAGGAAAAGCGCCAGTTGGAGGTGGCCCTCTGGAATCTCAGCCTGGATCAGACCTCTCAAAAGCTGAAGGAACAGGATGACCGGATTTTGGCCTGCCAGGTGGAGCACGAGGATCTCCAGCAAAACAGCCGGGATCTGGAAACCAAAATCAATCAAAGCTTTGAACAGATGCAGCGCTGCCTGTCCCGGGCGGAGGATTGCCGCCAGGAAAAGGAAGATCTGGAACAGCAAAACAGCGCTTTGCTCAGCCGGGAAGCGGTGGGAAAGAATAATCTGGAACACTTTGACCAGGAAACCGCCCGGCTGACCCAGCAGCTGGAGGATTTCAAGCAAAACAACCTTCAAACCAGCCGGCTGTTGGAAGAACGGCAAAAACAAAAGGAAAGCCTGGAAGGGGCGTTGGCCGAAACCCAGATCAAGCTGGAAGAGGCCCGTTCCCGGTTGGCGGAATTGGCCAAACAGGACCAGGGAGCGGATGAACAGTCCGCCGCCCTGAGCAAACGGATCAATGAATTGCTGCTGTTGGAGAATGAAGACAAGCTGACGGTGATCCAGCTCACCGGCCAGACGGAAGAGGACTCCAACAGCTATCAAAACAATCAGCTGATGCTCTCCCAGATGCAGGACAATGCTCGGGGCACCCAGCGGGAATTACAGCAAGCCAAAGAATTGGCTCAGCTGCTGGTGCAGCGGATGGAAGCCTTGGAAAACCAAAAGGCAGGGTACCGCTTTAAGCTGGACGGGCGGCAAAAAAAATTAGAACAGCAGCAAGCCCAGGCGGAGGACCTGCTGCGTCAAGCGGGACAGCTGAAACAGAAGGCAAAACTCCTTCAGGATCTGGAAAACAACCTGGAGGGCTTTGCCTATTCTGTCAAAGCGGTGATGAAGCAGTCCCGCACCGGATGGCTGGAAGGGATTCACGGTACCGTGGTACGGTTGTTGGAGGTGCCGGAGGAGTACGCCCTGGCTATTGAAACCGCTTTGGGCGGCAGTATGCAGCACATTGTGGTGGAAAACGAAGCTGCGGCCAAAAACGCCATCCGCTTTTTAAAACAGCAAAACGCCGGACGGGCCACCTTTTTGCCCTTGACTTCGGTGAAGGGCCGGGAGCTTTCCGGGTTTGACCTTTCCGATCAGGAAGGGTATGTGGATTTGGCCAGCCATTTGGTGAAGGCTGACCCTCGGTATCAGGGAATTGTGGACTCCCTGCTGGGCCGGATTGTGGTGGCGGAGGATTTAGATTGTGCCGCCGCCATGGGCAAGCAGTTTGGCTACCGCTTTAAGATCGTCACTCTGGACGGTCAGGTGGTGAATGCCGGCGGTTCTTTCTCCGGCGGCAGCAAAAGCCGCAGTGCCGGGCTGTTGTCCCGTGCCGGGGAAATTACCCAGCTGCAGCAGCAGGCGAACTTTCTGACCCAGCGTTCCCAGCAGCAAAGCCAGGACAGCAAAAAGCTGGAGCAGGAGGTCAACACCTTAAAGGCTCAGCTGAATGCGTTGGAAAGCGAACAGATCACCGTCAAGGAAGACCAGATCCGCTGCGAAGGGGAACAGAAACGGTTGGAAACCCTGGAGGCGGAATATTCCCGCCGGGCCAAGGAAATGGAGCAGGAGCTGGAAGGCTTTTTGGAACGGCTCCAGGAAAAGAACCAGAAGATCGCCGCTCTCCGCCGCCGGCAAGGGGAAACCCAGCGGGAGTTGGAGCAGGCCCAGCAGACCTTGGAATCGTTGCGGGGACAGGGAGATCTCCTTCGCCGGCAGCGCCAAGAGGTGAACGATACCATTCAAAAGTTGCAGCTGGATCAGCTGGCCAAACAAAAGGATGTGGATTCCCTCCACGAAACCATGGAACAGCTTCAGGGACAGAGCCGGGAATCGGAGCAGCTGCAAAAACAGTTGGCGGATCAGATCCAACAGGTGAAGCAGCAGCGGGCCCAGCAGCAGCAGGAAATCCAGGACTGCATCCAAAAGCGGGAATCCAATCGCTTGATGCAGCAAAAGCTGGATGGACAGGTCAAGGAGATTTTACAGCAGCGCACCCAGTTGGAGCAGGCTACCACCCGACTGCGGGAGGAAGAAAAGCAGTACAGCCATCAGCGGGAAGAAGTGAGCCGCCAGCTGGCCCAGCTGGAGCAGCGGCGGGAATCCCTGCAGAAGGAATACGACGAGGTGATCCGCAGGCTTTGGGAAGAATATGAACTCACCCGTTCTCAAGCCCGTCAGGAAGCCCAAGACCCCAAAGATCCCGCCAAAGCCAAAACACGGCTGGCAGCGGTGAAGGGGGAGATCCGCGGCTTAGGCAGTGTGAACCTCTCCGCCATTGAAGAGTATCAGGAAGTCAGCCAGCGGTATGAATTTATGTCCGCTCAGCTGGCGGATGTGGAGCAGTCCCGCAAGGAACTGGAAGATCTCATCAAGCAGCTCACCCAGAAGATGGAGGAGCTGTTTGCCCAGAGCTTTGAAGCCATCAATCAAAATTTCCAGAAGATTTTTGTGGACCTGTTTGGAGGGGGCCACGGAGAGCTCAAGCTCACCGACCCGGAACATCTGTTGGAAAGCGGCATCGAAATCATTGTCCAGCCCCCGGGCAAGGTGATCCGGCACCTGTCCGCCCTTTCCGGCGGGGAACAGAGCTTTGTGGCCATCGCCATTTACTTTGCCATTTTAAAGGTGCGGCCCGCTCCCTTCTGTATTT
>DXWR01000313.1 GCA_019416775.1 Oscillospiraceae bacterium
AGGTGTAGGCATACTCGCCGTAATACTTTTTCTGCCATTCCAGCATCCGGGGGATGAATCCCATGGTGTCCCAAAAAATTTCTTCCGGAATCTTCTTCTGCCGGTATTGGCGGTAGGTGTTGAGAGAACAGTAAAGCTGGCAGGTCAGCATTTGAAAGCCTTTGGGATCTTCCCCAAATGCCTGGGTCAGTTTTTGAAGGCCCACCTGCCACTGTTTCGGCGCCAGTAACCGGCGCCAGTAGGGCTCCATGGCTGCATGATGGTAGGTTTGATTGATTTGTTGTACTTCCTTCTGCACTTCTTCTGGCAGGAGACGTTGGCATAGAATGTCAAAATTCATGGGGTCCTCCTTTTTGTTGGCGTTAAATCCGCTGATCCAGCCGGCCGGAATAGGTGCGGCGGAATTCTTCAAAGGTTCCGCCATCCAAGGCGTCCCGGATCCGCTCCATCAGGGTGTTGTAGAAATAGAGATTGTGCATGACCGCCAGCCGCATGGCCAGCAGCTCGTTGGCTTTAAACAGGTGGCGCAGGTAGGCGCGGCTGTGGCGGCGGCAGGTGGGGCAGTCGCAGCTTTCGTCGATGGGACGGTCGTCCTCAGCGTACTTGGCGTTTAGAATGTTGCGGATGCCTTCCCAGGTGTTCAGATGGCCGTGACGGGCGTTGCGGCTGGGCATGACGCAGTCGAACATATCAATGCCCCGGGCCACCCCTTCAATGATGTTGGAGGGGGTGCCAACTCCCATGAGATACCGGGGTTTGTCCTTGGGGGCGTAGGGCAGCACCACATCCAAAATGTGGTACATCTCCTGGGTGGGTTCTCCCACCGCCAGTCCCCCGATGGCGTAGCCGTCCAAATCTAATTCGGCGATCTGCTTCATGTGCTGGATCCGCAGGTCGTCGTAGGTGCATCCCTGGTTGATGCCGAACAGCTTCTGCTGGGGATTGAGGGTTTCCGGCAGGGCATTGAGACGTTCCATCTCCGCCTTGCACCGTTTCAGCCACCGCACCGTTCGGGCACAGCTCTGTTTGGCGTATTCGTAGGGGGCGGGGTTTTCCACGCATTCGTCAAAAGCCATAGCGATGGTGGAGCCCAAATGGGACTGGATCTGCATGCTTTCCTCCGGCCCCATAAATAAAATTCGTCCGTCCACATGGCTGTGGAAGGTGACCCCTTCCTCCTTGATCTTCCGCAGGGAGGCCAGGCTAAAGACCTGGAATCCCCCGCTGTCGGTGAGGATGGGCCGCTCCCAGCCCATGAATTTGTGTAAGCCTCCCCGGCGGTAGATCAGCTCGTCTCCGGGGCGGATGTGGAGGTGGTAGGTGTTGCACAATTCCACCTGGCATTTTAAGTCCACCAGGTCGTAGGAGGAAACCCCGCCCTTGATGGCGGCGGCGGTGCCTACATTCATAAACACCGGGGTCTGCACCACGCCGTGAACGGTGTCCAGCCGTCCCCGACGGGCCAGCCCCTGCTGGGATAGTAAGGTGTACATCAAAGACCTCCTTTAAATGAATAGACAGGCGTCCCCAAAGGAGAAGAACCGGTATTCCCGTTTCACCGCCTCCTCATAGGCGTGTAAAATGTGTTCCCGGCCGGCAAAGGCGCTGACCAGCATAATCAAGGTGCTTTCCGGCAGGTGGAAGTTGGTGATCAGTCCGTCCAGCACCTTAAATTCATACCCGGGATAGATGAAGATGTCGGTGTACCCCTCCCAGGGCTGGATCTGGCCGGTGAAGGTGGCTACGCTTTCCAAGGTCCGGCAGCTGGTGGTGCCCACGGCAATCACCCGTCCCCCGTTTGCTTTGGTTTTCAAAATCTTGTCCGCCGTTTCTTGGGGCAGCAGGCAGTGCTCCGAGTGCATTTTGTGGTCGGTGACCTCCTCCGCCTTCACTGGACGGAAGGTGCCCAACCCCACGTGCAGGGTCACGGAGGCGAAGTCCACTCCCATGGCCCGGATTTTGTCCATCAGCTCCGGGGTGAAGTGCAGTCCGGCGGTGGGGGCGGCGGCGCTGCCCAGTTCCTTGGAATATACCGTCTGATAGCGCTCTTTGTCCTGGAGCTTTTCGGTGATGTAGGGGGGCAGGGGCATCTGGCCGATCTGGTCCAGCACCGAATAGAAGTTCCCGTCGCAGGTAAACTGTACCATCCGGTTGCCGTCCTCCTTGACCTCCACCACTTCTCCGGTGAGCAGGCCGTTCCCGAAGATCAGTTTGGTGCCGGGTTTGGCTTTTTTGCCGGGCTTGGCCAAACACTCCCACACCTGGTTTCCCTTCTGCTCCAACAGCAGCAGCTCCATGTGAGCGCCGGTGTCCTCCTTCACTCCGTACAGCCGGGCCGGGAGCACCCGGGAATCGTTGATCACCAGCAGGTCTCCGGGACGGAGATAGTCCACAATGTCGTAAAAGTGGCGGTGCTCCATCTCTCCGGTGAATCGGTCCATCACCAGCAGCCGGGAGTGATCCCTGGGCTCCACCGGGGTTTGAGCGATCCGCTCTTTTGGAAGATCGTAATAAAAATCGTGAGTTTTCATGCAGTGCGCTTTCCTTCTTTAAGTTAGTTATGCTCATTGTAGCAAAGGCGGTGGATTCTGTCAAACTAATCATTTTTGAGAAAAAGAGTGGTTTTTCCTGAAATTTCCCGGATGCCGGAAACCGGACAAAAACAGTTGACATCCGCTTTATGGGATGGTATGATAGGGGCATAGAAATCGGATAGAGGTTGCGGCTTTTATCAGTACCCCGGCTCTTATGGAAGCACCCGCCGGATCGGGGGAAAGGAAACGCCGCCGAAGGAACCTTGCAGGGCAGCAGGTCTCCTGATGGTGCATTGAACAGGTGTACCATTGTCATCATAGAGTATGATGGAGCGCTATCCACCGATCCGGCGAGGGCAAACTGCCGGAAACGTGGATCGGGGAACCAATACCTAAGATGCGCCGGTTTTTGCAAACCGGTTTTTTTCTTGCCGGAATTTGAATGGAGGTATCATAGCGATGAAGCAGTATCAAGTGGGAATCATCGGCGCTACCGGTATGGTAGGTCAGCGCTTTGCCACCCTGTTGGAAAACCACCCCTGGTTTACCGTAAAAAAATTAGCCGCCAGCGCCCGCAGCGCCGGCAAGACCTATGAAGAAGCCCTGGGAGACCGCTGGTGCATGAGCACCCCGGTGCCGGAAAGCATGAAAAAGATGGTGGTGCTGGATGCCTCTAAGGTAGAGGAAGTGGCGGACGGACTGGACTTTGTGTTCTGCGCTGTGGATATGCCCAAAGACCAGATCCGGGCTTTGGAAGAAGCCTACGCCAAGGCAGAGTGCCCGGTGGTGAGCAACAACTCCGCCCACCGCCACACCCCCGACGTGCCTATGGTGGTGCCGGAACTCAACCCGGAACACACCGGCATCATCCCCGCTCAGCGCAAGCGTCTGGGCACCAAGAAGGGCTTTATCGCCGTCAAATCCAACTGTTCTTTGCAGAGCTACGTTCCCGCCCTGCATCCGTTGCGTAAGTACGGTTTGACCAAGGTGCTGGCCACCACCTACCAGGCCATCAGCGGCGCCGGCAAAACCTTTGAGCGCTGGCCGGAGATGGTGGATAACCTGATCCCCTATATCGGCGGGGAAGAGGAAAAGAGCGAAAAGGAACCCCTAAAGCTCTGGGGACACATTGAGGGCGACGTGATTGTGGACGCCGACGGTCCCTCCATCACCACTCAGTGCCTGCGGGTGCCGGTAAGCGACGGCCACACCGCTGCGGTGTTTATGTCCTTTGAAAACAAGCCCTCCATGGAGCAGATCAAGGAAGATTGGGCCGGCTTTGTGGGAGAAGCTCAGAAGCGCAACCTCCCCAGCGCCCCCAAACAATTCTTGCACTACTTTGAAGAAAACGACCAGCCCCAGATCAAAACCGCCCGGGAATTGGAGCACGGCATGGCCATCTCCATCGGACGGCTGCGGGAAGACAGTCAGTACGACTACAAGTTCGTCTGTATGTCCCACAACACCCTTCGGGGTGCAGCCGGCGGCGCCGTGCTGTTGGCGGAGCTGTTGGCCGACCAGGGCTGGATGGATTGATCCAAACCCCTTTGATTTCGGAAAGAAGGTTTCAATATGACCAAGAATAGAATCTTTACCGGCGCCGGCGTGGCCATCGTCACCCCCATGAACGCCGACGGTTCGGTAAATTACGAAGCCATGGGCCAGCTCATAGAGCAGCAGGTGGCCGGCGGCACCGATGCCATTATCGTCTGCGGCACCACCGGGGAATCCTCCACCCTCACCGATGAGGAACATCGCCGGGTGATCCAGTTTACCGTGGCTCAGGTCAATCACCGGATTCCGGTGGTGGCCGGCACCGGCAGCAACGACACCGCCTACTGCCTGGAACTGAGCCAGGAAGCGGAAAAGATGGGGGTGGACGGCCTGCTGTTGGTCACCCCTTACTACAATAAGTGCTCCCAAAAGGGCCTGATTCGCCATTACCTCACGGTGGCGGATGCGGTCAATCTGCCCATGATCGTTTACAGCGTGGCCAGCCGCACCGGGGTGAATATCCTTCCGGAGACCCTGAAGGAACTCTCCAAGCACCCCAACATCGTGGCGGTGAAGGAAGCCAGCGGCAGCATCAGCCAGGTGGCAAAGATCCGTCATCTCTGCGGGGATGATCTGGATGTGTACTCCGGCAACGACGACCAGATTGTGCCGCTGCTGAGCTTGGGCGGCATCGGAGTGATCTCGGTGCTGAGCAACCTGATGCCCAAGGAAACCCACGACATCTGCCAGCTCTACTTTGACGGCAAGGTGCAGGAAAGCGCCGCTTTGCAGCTCAAGCTGCTGGATCTCATCAACAATCTCTTCTCGGATGTGAATCCCATCCCGGTGAAGGAAGCGCTGAACATGATGGGCTTCCCCGCCGGTCCCTGCCGGATGCCTCTCTGCGAAATGGACGACGCACCCCGGGAAAAGCTGCGGGCCAGCATGGCTGCATTGGGACTGCTGTAATGGAACAAACAGGTTCTCTTTGGGTTTCTCCCCGGGGAGAACCTTTTTTGGGAAAGGATAACCAAGAAAGGAAGTATCGCTATGACCCATATTCTCATCAACGGCGCCTGCGGCCATATGGGCCGGGTAATCGCCGATGTGATTGCCAATCGGGAAGACTGCACCGTGTTGGCCGGGGTGGACCCGGTAGGCGCTGCCTATGGGGATTTTCCGGTGTACCCCAGCTTTGACCAGGTGGAGGAAAAGGCGGACGTGATCATCGACTTTTCCCATCCCTCCGCGCTGGAAGGGATGCTGGACTACGCCAAGAGCCACTTCACCCCAGTGGTCATCGGCTCCACTGGCTATACCCCGGAGCAGAAGCAGGAAATTCAGGACGCCGCCAAGGAAATTCCGGTGTTCTTCTCCTTTAATATGTCTTTGGGGGTCAACCTGCTGGTGAACCTGGCCAAGAAAGCGGCCCAGGTGCTGGGAGACCAGTTCGACATTGAGATTGTGGAAAAGCACCACAACCAGAAGCTGGACGCTCCCAGCGGCACCGCCCTGATGATCGCCGACGCCATCCAGGAAACCATGGGGGGCAATATGGTGTATCAGTACGACCGCCACGCCCAGCGGAAAAAGCGGGAACACAACGAAATCGGCATCCACTCCGTCCGGGGCGGCACCATTGTGGGAGAACACCAGGTCATTTTTGCCGGACGGGACGAGGTCATCACCCTGACTCATGAAGCCCACAGCAAGCAGGTGTTTGCGGTGGGAGCGGTGAATGCGGCAGTGTTTTTGGAAAAGAAAACCCCCGGCCTCTACGACATGGGCGCCATGCTGGCGGAAACGGAATAAGGTTCTGCTGCTGTAAAAATCAAAGAAAACCGGAGTTGGGACTGGGTTTCCCGGCTCCGGCTTTTTCTGTCATTGACAGTTTTCTCTGCCTTTGCTACAATAACACTAGCATTGGACAAAAATCCAGAAAAAAGGAAGGAACCTGTCATGAATCGTTTTCGTTTTCCCAGAGGATTAGCCCTGCTTTGTGCCGGGGTGATGCTGTTTTCTCTGGCAGGCTGTTCCCCTGCTGCCGATCCTGCCAATACCCAGCCGGAATCCGCCCTCTCCCAAGAAAGCCAGCCTGCTGTACCAGATCCGGTGAGTGTCAGCTTTGTTTCGGTGGGGGACAACCTCATCCACTCCTCCATTTATAATCAGGCCAACGACCGGGCCGGGGGAGGAGATAACTACGATTTTACCTCCGCCTACAGCAACGTGGCGGACCGGATCGCCCAGCCGGATGTGGCCACCATCAATCAGGAAACGGTGATGGACGGCATTGACCCGCCCTCCAGTTATCCTCTCTTCAATTCCCCCCAGGCCTTGGGGGATCAGATGATTGCCTTGGGATTTGATGTGTTCAGCCTGGCCAACAACCATATGCTGGACATGGGTTCCGACGGCTTGGACGCCACCCTGCAATACTGGGACAGCAAAACCGAAGTGGTGCATACCGGGGCCTACCGCAATCCGGAGGAGTTTTATCAGGTGGAGAGCCACACCGTCAACGGCTTGAAGATCGGTTACGTGGCGGCCACCAGCTACACCAACGGCCTGAGCCTTCCCGAAGGCAGTCAGCTCACCTACATCCTCACCTCCGAGGAAGATCTGCTGAAGGCAAAGATTGAAGCCGCCCGGCAGGTCTGCGATTTGGTGGTGGTGAACGTCCACTGGGGCAACGAATACGCCACTGAACCCACCCAGGAACAGCGGGACCTGGCCCAGAAGATGTTAAACTGGGGGGCCGACGTAATTTTAGGCCACCACCCCCATGTGCTCCAAACCATGGAGTACCTGCCCAAATACGACGGGGAACAGGGCCTGGTGATCTACTCGCTGGGCAACTTTATTTCCGCCCAGGACCAGGGGATGCGAATGATCGGCGGTATGCTCAACTACACCCTCACCAAGCACTACGATACCGACACCGTCACCGTGGACAACGTCTCCTTCGAGCCGGTGATCACTCATTACGATTCCGGGTTTAAGAACATCCGCCTGTACCTTTACAGCCAATACAGCAACGACCTGGCCCTGGCCCATGGAGTGCGCAGCAACACCTCTTCCTTCTCCATGGAGTACATCGACCAGGTGGTCAGTGGGGTGATTCCGGAACAGTTCTGGAAGCCGGCGGCTTCCCAGCAGGCGGCGTGAGGTGATACTGTGATTGAAAATGGGAAAAAGGAGGAAGTGTTGTTGCAGAAAATAATTGCTTTTTTTCAAATAGGAATTCCGAAGTTTTATAAAATTGTTGTGGCAGCTTTGTTCTGGGTCATATTGTTTTTCTTGGCGTTTTTAAGCATTTTCAGCACTTGCTTTATGGACGCCAATGAAATAACCTATTTTTCCAGCGACAGTGTGTGGGCAAATTTTTGTGCTGTTGCCGTTGTGATACTTTTGATGTTCAGTGTAAAACTATTTCGGCCGTTTCGAGAATGGCTGAATGGTTTGGAACAAAATGACGTTCGCTTTTTTCGCAGCAGAAGAATATTGCTTGGCATCTTATTCGTTTTAGCATTGATTTGGGTGTTAGCAACACAATATAATGCGATTGCAGATCAAATGAATGTCCAAGATGCAGTTCACAATATTTGGCTTGAGATTTACACTCCTTTTGAAGAAGGCGGGTATCTTTCTACTTATCATAATCAACTTGGTTTGATTTGGCTTTCCTATCTCTTTTCAACGGTTTTTGGGTGTTATAA
>DXWR01000314.1 GCA_019416775.1 Oscillospiraceae bacterium
CCATGGTATCCCGATCCCGGATGGTGACGCAGCCATCCTCTACGCTGTCAAAGTCGTAGGTGATGCAGTAGGGGGTGCCGATCTCGTCTTCCCGGCGGTAACGCTTGCCAATGGAGCCGGTTTCATCGTAGTCCACCCGGAACTTCTTGCTCAGCAGGTCGTACACTTCCAACGCCTTTTCTCCCAGCTTCTTGGACAGGGGCAGCACCGCTGCCTTGAAGGGAGCCAGAGCAGGGTGGAGCCGCAGCACCACACGGGTGTCCTGCTTGCCCTTTTCGTCGGTGAGGGTTTCTTCGTCGTAAGCTTCACACAGGAAGGCCAAGGCCACCCGGTCGGCGCCCAGAGAAGGCTCAATGACGTAGGGAGTGTAGCGGGTGTTGGTTTCCGGGTCAAAGTACTGCAAATCCTTGCCGGAGTGGTTGATGTGCTGGGTCAGGTCGAAGTCGGTGCGGTCGGCGATGCCCCACAGCTCGCCCCAGCCGAAGGGGAAGAGGTACTCAATGTCGGTGGTGGCGTTGGAGTAGTGGCTCAGCTCTTCCGGATCGTGGTCCCGCAGCTTCAGGTTTTCGTCCTTCATGCCCAGGCTCAGCAGGAAGTTGTGGCAGTGCTCTTTCCAGTAGGCAAACCATTCCAGATCGGTGCCGGGCTTGCAGAAGAATTCCATTTCCATCTGTTCAAATTCCCGGGTGCGGAAGGTGAAGTTGCCGGGGGTGATTTCGTTGCGGAAAGACTTGCCGATCTGGCAGACGCCGAAGGGCAGCTTCTTCCGGGTGGTGCGCTGGATGTTGGCAAAGTTTACAAAGATGCCCTGGGCGGTTTCGGGACGGAGATAGATTTCACTCTTGGCGTCCTCGGTGACACCCTGGAAGGTTTTGAACATCAGGTTGAACTGCCGGATGTCGGTAAAGTTGCTCTTGCCGCAGTCAGGGCATTTGATCTGGTGATCCCGGATGTAATCCATCATCTGCTGGTTGCTCCAGCCGGCGGGATTTTCCCCGGTCTGCTCTTCAATGAGCTGGTCGGCGCGGTGACGGGTCTTGCACTCCTTGCAGTCGATCAGCGGGTCGGAGAAACCACCCACGTGGCCGGAAGCCACCCAAACCTGGGGGTTCATCAGCAAAGCGGCGTCCAAGCCCACATTATGCCGGGACTCCTGGACAAATTTCTGCCACCAGGCCTTCTTTACATTGTTTTTGAATTCCACACCCAGCGGGCCGTAGTCCCAGGTGTTGGCCAAACCGCCGTAAATCTCGCTGCCGGGATAGACAAAGCCCCGGTTCTTGCAGAGGTTGACGATCATTTCCATAGTCTTTTCGGTGTTCTTCATTGACAGTACTCCCTTTCCAGCGATGCCGGCTGCACCGCTTTGGCGTTCTGTGCCGGATTTTCCATACGGATATTGGTATTGTACCCCATCCGGCGTTTCCCGTCAAGAAAAGATGGTGGATTTTTGCACCTATCTTTGTTATAATCAGAGCTGAAGACATAGTTTAAGGGGGAACTGCAAATGGAATGGCAGCAGATTACCATTACCACCACCCATCAGGGAAAAGAAATTGTAGGCGGCCTTTTGGTCAGCCACGGAGTTCGGGGCTTCGTCACCCAGGACCCGGAAGACTTTCAGGAATTTTTAAAGGACACCACCGTCCACTGGGATTATATTGAAGAGGATCTCCTTTCGCTGAAGGAAGGGGAAACCACTGTCACTTTCTATCTGCCGGAAAACTTGCAAGGCGCCGAAATGCTGGGGGCCATCCGGGCAGGATTGACCCGTCTGCCGGGAGAAAATCCAACTTTGGATCTGGGTAGCTTGGAACTGAAAATGGACACCGTCCGGGAAGAGGATTGGTCCACCGCCTGGAAAAAGTATTACCATCCGGTGCGGGTGGGCAAGCGGCTGGTGATCTGCCCCTGCTGGGAGACGGCTGATTTGAACCCCGGCGATGTGCAGGTCACTTTGGACCCCGGCATGGCCTTTGGCACCGGAACCCATGAAACCACCCGGCTGTGTATGCAGCTGTTGGAGGATTATTTGAAACCAGGCCAGACCGTGCTGGACGTAGGAACCGGCAGCGGGATTCTGGCCATTACCGCTCTGTTGCTGGGGGCACAGTCTGCCACTGGGGTGGACATCGACCAGCTTTCGGTAAAGATCGCCGGGGAAAACGCCGCTCTCAATGGGGTGGAGGACAAGCTCACCTTGATCGCTGGGGACCTGACCCAAAAGGTGGAGGGCAAGTTTGATCTGATCTGCGCCAATATTGTGGCGGATGTGATTTTGCGCCTCTGCGGCAGCGTCACCCAGTTTATGAACCCGGACACAGTGCTGCTGGTCAGCGGCATCATTGAGGATCGGAAGGATCAGGTGGTTCAGGGCTTGCTGGATGCCGGTTTGGAAATTGTGGAACAGCGCCAGGAAAACGATTGGTGCGCCATGGCCTGCAAGTTGAAAGAAGGGTAAACCGTGGCTGTTTTGGAATACACCCTTTCCGGGCAGCAGGCGGTGCTCACCGGCGTTTCTGCTTCCACCGATCACATTCAACTGCCGGACAGGGTAGACGGTCACCCTTTGACCCATCTGGGGCCTTACTGTTTTTCCGCCCGGCGGGTGGAGCCTACCCAGCCGGTAAACCAGACGACAGCGGGGGAGTCGGATCTGTTCGGCCGGCCGGATCAGCCGGTGTACGGCGGAGCTTTGGCTGCCCTTGCTCTGCCGGAAACGGTGGTGGAGCTGGGAAGCCACTGCTGCTATGGTTGCACCCATCTGGAAGAGCTTTCCTTTTACGATGGGTTGAACTATGTCAGCGACGGCGCCTTTAAAAACTGCCGCAGCCTGAGCCACATTATCCTCCACGCACCCAATGGGAACACCGGCGCTTTGGAAGGGGTGCTCAGCCAGGTCAGCGGCTTCTGTGAGGTGGAAATTCATTTTCCCCAACAGACCGTCCCCTTGATTTTTCCCGGCTACAGTGAGGAATGGGAGGAAAACTGCCCCGCTAGGATCTTTTCCTTGGACTTTAACGGCACCGGTTATCAGTACCGCCAATGCCTCTCCTTCCGGGGATTGGATTTTGAGCGGTATGACAGTCTCTTTTTTACTGCCGCCAACAATGAGACTATGGAAGTGCTGCTGCCATTGGTGTGGCGGCGGCTCAGCGTCCCCTACGCGTTGCAGCAGAAGCATCAAGAGGAATATTTAAGCTGGACAAAGGCCCATCTGTTGGAGATGACCCGGTGGCTGTTGCAGCAAAACATCCCCTTTTTCCGCCGGTATGTCCAGTGGGGACTGGTTACGTTGGATACTGCGGAACTGCTCCGCAGCTTGGCCGCCCAGCAGGGGGATACCGAAACGGTGAGCGCGTTGTTGGATTGGCTGAAACAGAACCGTCCCGGCTTTGCAAAGGAGTACGACCTATGAACCAAGCCCCTCTTTCTCAAGAACAGGTTTGCCGGGAAATTTTATTGTACTGCCGCAGTCAGGTCTGTCTCCATCTGCGGCAGTTTGATTTGGGCATGAGCCGGTTTTTCTACCGAGAAAATGCCGCCATTCCCACCTTGGCCACCGATGGAAAAGCTCTCTTTTATAACCCGGATTATTTACTCAAGCAGTACCGGGCCACTCCCATCCCCCTGCAGCGGGGCTACGTCCACCTGCTGCTTCACTGCCTGTTTGACCATCTGTTTTCCCGCCGGGATCGGGAGGAAAGCTATTGGAATCTGGCCTGCGACATTACGGTGGAAAGCATGATCGATTCCATCAATCTGGCTTGCCTGCGCCGCCCCCAAAGCTGGCTGCGGCAGGAAACCTACAAATTCTTCCGGCAAAAACTGCCGGTGCTCACCCCTCAAGGCATTTACCGGCTGTTTGCCGGACTGGGGTTGGAGGAAAAGCGGTATCAACAGCTGGTCCGGGAATTTTTTGTGGACGACCATTGTTATTGGCCGGATCCCAATCAAAACCTTCCCGCCATGGAGCAGCTTCGCCAGCAGTGGCAGCAGATCAGCCAGCAGACCCAAAGCCAGATGGAGCAGCTGGAACAACAGTCCAAAGACCAGTCCGGGGATCTGCTGGAACAGCTTTCGGTGGCTCACCGGCGGCGGTACGATTACCGGGAATTTTTAAAACGGTTCTGCGTTTTCCAGGAGCAGATGCAGCTGGACCCCGACGGCTTTGATTACGGCTACTATGCCTTGGGGATGGAGCTATACGGCAATGTCCCCTTGATCGACCCCCCGGAAACCAAAGAGGTGAAACGGGTCCACGATCTGGTGGTGGCTATCGACACCTCTTTGTCCTGTTCCGGGGAACTGGTCCACGCATTTTTGGAACAGACCTACGCCATTCTCAAGGAAGAAGACAGCTACTTCCACCAGGTGAACATTCATATCCTTCAATGCGACGAAGCCATTCAGCAGCACCAAGCCATCCACAACGCTGCACAACTGGAGGACTATATGGCCCACTTTACCCTAAAGGGCGGGGGCGGCACCGATTTTCGGCCGGTGTTTGCCTATGTGGAACAGCTTCGGCAGCAGGGGGAACTGACTCGGCTGAAGGGGCTGATCTACTTCACCGACGGCCAGGGCGCCTTTCCTGCCCATCCCACCGATTACGAAACCGCCTTTGTGTTTTTGCGCCAGCCGGGACAGCCTGACCCCAAGGTGCCCCCCTGGGCCATGAAGCTGATGATCGAGCAGGAACAATTATTGGATTCCAAGAAGGGAGAAACCACTCCATGATGAATATTAAACAGGCGAAAACGGAACTGAAAAACACCATCCGCGCCTACCTTTCCACCGATGAGCAGGGCTTGCCTAGGATCGACTTTGTGAAACAGCGTCCGGTGCTGCTGATGGGGCCTCCCGGCATCGGGAAAACTGCCGTCATGGAACAGCTGGCGGCGGAATGTGATCTGGCCCTGGTGAGCTACACCATCACCCACCACACCCGGCAAAGCGCGGTGGGCCTGCCCATGATCGTCAAGCGGAAGTTCGGCGGGGTGGAGTATTCCGCCACGGAATATACCATGAGCGAGATCATCGGCAGCGTCTACCAAGCCATGGAGCGCACCGGAAAGAAGCAGGGCATCCTGTTTTTGGATGAGATCAACTGCGTCTCTGAAACCTTGGCGCCCACCATGCTGCAATTTTTGCAGTGCAAGACCTTCGGCACGCACACCCTCCCTC
>DXWR01000315.1 GCA_019416775.1 Oscillospiraceae bacterium
GATATGGACCTGATCTACGGCTTTGCGGCCTGCCTCTGCATCACTTTGCTGGGCGCAGGGGTCTTTACCCTGCTGGTGCCCAAAGGCAGTTTGGAAGGGACGGTGAAATTTGCTTTGTCCTTATTTTTGGTAGCGGGATTCCTCCTTCCCTTTTTCGGCAATGCCCCCAATTGGGACCGGCTTTGGGATTCTACCCGCTGGGAACAGCCCGCCCAAGATTTGACCCAACTGATGGATGACGTGTCCCTGGAGGTGACCCAAACCATGGTCAATCAACAGATCACCCTGCTGCTGGAGCAGGAAGGCTATTCCCCTCAGCGGGTGGACAGCCGGATTCATACCACCTCGGAAGGAAGCATAGAAATAACCGAGCTGAATCTTTGGATGCCGGCGTCGGACAAAAGCCGGGGAAGTGCCATCCGGCAGATTTTGGCCCAACAGGCGGGGCTGGAACAGGTTACGATAGAATGGGGGTGAGAAGGTGCCCAAATGGTTATGCGCCCTCACTTCAGAAGGGGGGCGGAAAAAACGGGTCTGGCTGTTGCTGGGAGCGGGGGCGCTGCTCTGCCTGCTGGTGGCCTTCTGGCCGTTTGGAGGGCAGGAAACTGCCCCTCAGCCCACCACCTCCCAGTCCCAGGACAGCTTTGAGGAGCAGTACCGGATGAGCCTGCAAACCCAGGTGGAGGAACTGCTGGAGCAGATGGCGGGAGTGGGGCAGGTGAAGGTATACCTCACCCTGAGCAGCACGCAGCAAACCCAATATCAGTCCGATTCCAGCCGCCAAACCGACCGCACCACCGGCACCGAGCAGTCCTCTTACCAGGAAAATGCGGAGGAACAGGTGGTGTTGGTGGAGGACGACCAAGGCAATTCCAAAGCCCTGGTCAGTTCGGTGAAGCTGCCTAAGGTGCAAGGGGTGGCGGTGATCTGTGACGGCGGGGACAGTCCTGCGGTGCAGAAAAACATCAGTGACGCCGTCAGCGCTTTGCTGGATATCGGCGCTTCCCAAATCAGTATTGCCCGCCGGGCGGGCTAAGCCAGAGATTTTCCGGGAGGGAGAGCAGTATGAAGAAACCAAGTTTTCTCATTGGGAAAAAACAGATCGTGGCAGCGGCCATGCTCCTGCTGCTGGGCGGGGCGGTGTATGTAAACTGGATGTACGCCAACCAAGGCGGGGAAGAGCTGCTGGGGGAAGCGGTGCTCACCGCCGGGGACATCACCACCTCCCAAACCCAGGAAACCGACGGCACCGTGGAGCCCACCGCCCAGTCCGGCGCCACCCAGAATTATGGAGATGCAGTGTTGGTGGAGGGGGAAGCAGCCGGGGAGGATTACTTTGCCCAAGCCGCTTTAAACAAGGAGCGCAGCCGGGATGAAGCAGTGGCCACCGCCACCGGAGTCTTGGAACAGGCGGACGCCACCAACGAGGAGGTTGCCGCCGCAACCCAGAAGATCGTGGAGCTGTCCAAGCAGATTGAAGCGGAGAGCGCCATGGAGGATTTGATTAAGGCCAAAGGATTTGAGCAGTGTGTGGTGTATTTGGGAGAGGATTCGGTGAATGTGGTGGTGCAGACCGAAGGGTTGGATGCCGCCCAGGCCGCCCAGATCAAAAGCGTGATTCTCTCTCAGGATCAGGATGTGAAGGCGGAACAGATTTCCATTACCGAGGTGGCGGCGCCGTAATTTCATGGGGAAAGAGCAGGCAGCGGTGGGATTTTCCATCGCTGTTTCTCTTTGGGAAAAAGGAGGCGGAAAGTGGTTGTTCTTTTGGTGAAATTGTGCTATACTAAACCTGAGCATCTGCATACTCATCCCTATTTGCATAGGTTTCTAGGTGCTTTTGCGGTTTCGGTTGGACAGAAGCCGCGATGCAGTATGGCCAAAAGGAGGCAACCCAGTATGGATTTTCGTGAAAAACGGCACGATTTTACCTTGAACATTTCCGAACAGGTCATCGCTCAGATCGCCCAGCTGGTGGTCAGCGATGTTGAGGGGGTCGCCCAGGTGGTGGAGCCGCCCAAATCCTTCCGTCGGTGGCTGCTGCCCAAAACCACCCATCAGTTGGTGCAGATCACCCCGTTAAGCGACAGCGTGGAGATCAGCATTTTTGTGCTGCTTCACAATGGCTACCGCATCAAAGAGGTGGCGGAGCAGGTGCAAAACTGCGTCAAGCAGGCGGTGCAGGATCTCACCGGCAACACGGTGAGCAAGGTCAATGTCTCCATTCAGGGGATTGCTGCCTGAGACTTTTGATTTTTTCACATAAAGGATTGTAGGAATAGTATGGAACAACCTAAATTGAATCGCCATGAAATGCGCCGGGCAGCGTTTCTGCTGACCTTTGAACGGGAATTTTTCCCCGATCAGCCGGTGGAGGAGATGTTTGCCCAAGCCCAGGACAGCGGGTTGGTGGAGTTTGACCAGGCTGCCCGCCAGATGTTTCTGGGAGTGGAGGCCCACAAAGAGGAGCTGGACCAAATCATCTCCCAATATTTGAAGAAGTGGACGCTGGCCCGAATCTCCAAGGTCAGCCTGGCTCTGCTGCGGCTGGCGGCCTATGAAATGAAATATTGCCAAAACCAGGTTCCCGGGGACATCGTCATCAGCGAAGCAGTGAAGTTGGCCCAGGAATACACCTCTCAGGAGGATGTCACCTTCATCAACGGGGTGCTGGCCAACCTGCAAAAGGATCTGTAAGAGATGGGCGTTTTTCTGGGAATCGACACCAGCAACTACACCACCTCCCTGAGCTTGTACGACCCGGATACCAATCAGGTGGAGATGGAAAAGCGGCTGCTGCCGGTGAAGCCGGGGCAGTGCGGCCTGCGCCAATCCGATGCGGTGTTTCTGCACGTGAAGCAGCTGGGAGAGCTGGCCCAAACCCTCTTTGCCCGCACCGGTGTTTCGCCGGAAGGGATCGGCTACAGCGCCTTTCCCAGACGGGTGGAGGGAAGTTATATGCCCTGCTTTTTGGTGGGGGAGATGTGCGCGCAGCTTTTGGCCGGCGCCTTTTCTCTGCCCCTCTATGCCTTTTCCCATCAGGAAGGGCATATTGCCGCCGCGCTGTATTCAGCGGGAGCGTTGGATTGGCTGGATGGGGAATTTTATGCCTTCCATGTTTCCGGCGGCACCACCGAAGGACTGCTGGTTTCCCCGGGGAATCCGGGGCTGAAGGTGCAGCGGATCTGCGCCACCCGGGATCTCCATGCCGGCCAGGTCATTGACCGGGTGGGGGTGATGCTGGGATTGGATTTCCCTTGCGGCCCTGCTTTGGAGCAACTGGCGGCAGGCTGCACCCAAAAAATTAAGGTGCGTCCGGTGCTGAAGGAATGCGACTGCTGTTTGTCCGGCATTGAAAATCAGTGCCAGACCCTGCAAAACAAAGGGGAGAGCCGGGAATATATCGCCCGGTTCTGCCTGGAAAGCGTGTTGGCGGCAGTGGCGGGGATGACTCGCCGGATGATCCGTCAGTATGGGGAAAAGCCTTTGGTTTACGCCGGAGGCGTTATGAGCAACCGGCTGATTCGGACCGCCTTGGAACGAGAGTTTCATGGTTTGTTTGCCCAACCTCAGTTCAGCAGCGACAACAGCGCCGGCATTGCCGTTTTGGCAGCTCGGCAGCACGGGAAACAAGGATAGGGAGGGGCCTATGGAAGCAGAGATTTACAGCGTCTCCCAATTAAACCGCTATTTGAAACAGCGGTTGGACTTGGATCCGGTGTTGAGCCGGATCACTCTTCGAGGGGAGATTGGTACCTTCCACCGCCATCCCCGTTCCGGCCACTGCTATTTTACTTTGAAGGACGATCAAGCATCGGTGCGATGCGTCATGTTCCGCTACGCTGCCCAGTCCCTCTCCTTCCAACCTACGGAAGGGATGGCGGTGGTGGCCAAAGGATCGGTGCAGATCTACGAAAAGGAAGGGGCCCTTCAGGTCTATATCCAGGAGATGCAGCCCGATGGTTTGGGCGCGCTGTACCTGGCATTTGAACAATTAAAGAAAAAGCTGGCTTCTGCCGGATTATTTGATCCGGCTGTAAAAAAGCCGCTGCCCCGCTTTCCTCAAACCATCGGCGTGGTTACTTCTCCCAGCGGGGCCGCCCTCCAGGACATCATTCAAATCCTTTCCCGCCGGTATCCCTTGGTGGAGCTGCGGGTATACGGGGCATTGGTCCAAGGAGAAAAAGCGCCGGCCAGTCTCCGGGCTGCGGTGGCAAAGGCTGCCCAGGACCCGTTGGATCTTTTGATCATTGCCCGAGGCGGGGGTTCGGCGGAGGACCTGTTTTGCTTTAACGACGAGCAGCTGGCCTACGAGATCTACCGTTGTCCCATTCCGGTGATCAGTGCGGTAGGCCATGAGGTGGATTATACCATCTGCGATTTTGTGGCCGATTTGCGTGCTCCCACTCCCAGTGCCGCCGCGGAATTGGCGGTGCCGGATGCGGGGCAGATTTTAAGCGCTTTGGCGGACAGCCGCTACCGGCTCCAACGGGGCATGGAGCGGAAACTGAGCCAATCGCTGCAAAGCTTGTTACCTTTACAGCGCCGCCTATCCCGCTATCACCCCGCACGGATGCTGGAGCAGTCCGCCCAACGGCTGGACGATGCCTCCACTCGATTGGATCGGATCATTCAGAGCAAAATAAACCAGAAACAGCAAGAATTTTTGGCATTAACCGGACGTTTGGAGGCGTTAAGCCCCTTGGCAGTGCTGGGAAGAGGATATACCATCACCCAATGGCAAGGGCAAGCCATCACCTCTTTGGCTCAGGTTCGGCCGGGAAATGAAATTGTCACAACTGTAAAGGATGGATCCTTTACATCTATAATAGGAGAAATTCATCATGGCACAGAAAAAAGTTTCCCTGGAAGAAAATCTCCAGACACTGGAAACCCTGGTGGATCAGCTGGAACAGGGCCAACTGGGGTTGAATGAATCTTTGGAACTGTATCAAAAAGGGGTCAAGCTGGTGCAGAGCTGTGAAAAACAGATCACCCAGGCCAAATTGAAGGTGACCCAGATCAGCGCGCAGGCAGAACCGGAAAGCGCTTTGCCGGAAGGAGGCGAGCAGGGATGACCCAAGAAGAATTTCGGCGGCAGATGGCCATTGATGTGGAAACGATTGAGCAGCGGATGAGCCGCTTTTTGCGCAGCCAGCAGCCTCCCTATGAGGCGGTGCTGGAAGCCATGCGCTATTCTTTGCTGGGCGGCGGGAAACGGATCCGGCCCTTGCTGGTGCTGTGGTTTTGCCGTCTTTGCGGCGGGGAAGATAAGGACGCCTTAAACGCCGCCTGCGGCATTGAAATGCTCCACACCTATTCTTTGATTCACGATGACCTCCCTTGCATGGACAACGACGACCTGCGCCGGGGACGTCCTTCCTGCCATAAAGCCTTTGGGGAAGCGGTAGCGCTGCTGGCGGGGGATGGACTTCTGACCATGGCCTTTGAAGCGGTGTGCAGCTGTCCCAACCGGGAACGAGCCGGGCAGGCTGCCCTGGAGCTGGCCCGCTTTGCCGGCGCCCGAGGTATGATCGGCGGGCAGACCATTGATTTGGAGCAGGAGGGAAAGGATACACCCCCAAAACTGCTGAACCGCCTGCACCGGCTGAAAACCGGAGCCTTGATTCGAGCGGCTTGCCGGATGGGCTGCATCTTAGGAGGCGGCACCCGGGAGCAGATCCACCTGGCGGACCGCTACGGCCGTCATTTGGGGCTGGCCTTCCAGATCATCGACGACATTCTGGATGTCACCTCCACCACGGAGGATCTGGGCAAGCCCATCGGGTCCGATGCCCAGCAGCATAAAACCACCTATGTAACGTTGTACGGACTGGAAAAATCCAAGGAATTCGCCGCCATTCAAACCCAGAAAGCCCTGGACTGCCTGGAAAAGCTGGGCAACGCCCGGCATCTGGTGCAGCTTACCAACTGGCTGCTGGACCGCACCTATTAACTAAGACGGCGCATGAAGATAGAGAAAGAGATTGCAGTAGAAATCGGAGGAAGCACAGGGACATGGAACAAATTCTCCAGTTGATTCAAAACTACCCCCTGATTGTAGCGGCGGCGTCCTGGGCGGCTGCCCAGGTGATGAAGGCCATTATCAACGCCCTGCAAACCAAGCAGTTCAAAGCGGAACGCTTGGTGGGCGCCGGGGGTATGCCTTCCTGCCATTCGGCGGCGGTGTGCGGTTTGATGATGGCGTTGGCTCGGAGTGAAGGTATGGGAAACCCTGCCTTTGCCGTGGCCGTGCTGTTGGCCATTGTGGTGATGTATGACGCTATGGGTGTCCGCCGGGCAGCGGGAGAACAGGCAAAAGCGCTGAACCGTTTGGCCAAGAGCAAGCTGTTGGACGAGGAGGATCCCAATCTTCTTCCCGGCGATTTGAAGGAGTTTTTGGGACATACCCCGGTGCAGGTGCTGGCAGGAGCGTTGCTGGGGATTATGATCGCCATCTTCATCCCAGTTTTTTAAGGCAGGTTCCCACAGCAGAGGGAAGAACATCATAGACGGGAGCAGACTGAAATGGAAAAGGAGTATCCTCTCTTGGATCAGATCCAATCTCCGCAGGATGTGAAGAAATTGGATCTGGAACAGCTAGGACAACTGGCGGGGGAGATCCGCAGCTTTTTGATTCATTCCATTGCCAAGACCGGCGGACATCTGTCCTCCAATTTGGGGGTAGTGGAACTGACCTTGGCCATTCATAAAGTATTTGAGTCCCCCACGGATCGGATTGTATTCGACGTGGGGCATCAGTCGTATACCCATAAACTGCTCACCGGCCGGAAAGCAGGCTTTGCAAAGCTCCGCAAGGAAGGGGGGCTGAGCGGCTTTCCCAAACAGAAAGAAAGCATTCACGATGCCTTTTTGGCGGGGCACAGCTCCACCTCCATTTCCGCTGCCTACGGCATTGCCCGGGGACTGCGGATGCGGGGAAGCGACGCCTTTACCATTGCGGTGGTGGGGGATGGTTCCTTCACCGGCGGCATGATCTACGAAGCCATGAACAACGCCGGACGGAGCAACGTGCGGTTGATTGTCATTTTAAATCAAAACGATATGTCTATCTCCCGGAACGTGGGAGGATTGGCCAAATACTTGGCGGTGATGCGCACCAAACCCGGCTACCGCAGCTTAAAGAACCGCTTCATCAAGCGGCTGGACCATCTGCCGGTGGTAGGGAAGGGAATCCATAAAATCCTCAGTGCAGAAAAGACGGCACTGAAAAATAGAATGCTCCGCTGCACCATCTTTGAGGAGATGGGTTTTGAGTACATCGGCCCGGTGAACGGCCACAACCTGCAGGAACTGATCTTCGCCTTGGAATCCGCTAAAAGCCTGGCCCGGCCGGTGGTGATCCATGTGGACACCATCAAGGGCAAAGGCTACGCCCCGGCGGAAAGCAGGCCCGGAGAGTATCATGGGGTAGGTGGCTTTGATCCCGACGGGGACGGCCTGCCCGCCCGGAAGGAAGGTTTTTCCAGCGCCATGGGCCGGTATCTGGTTCAGCTGGGGGAAAAGGATTCCAATCTTTGTGCCGTCACTGCCGCCATGAAAAACGGCACCGGTCTGAATTTCTTTGCGGAAAAATTTCCCATCCGCTTTTTTGACACCGCCATCGCCGAGGAACACGCCGTCACCTTCTGCGCCGGTTTGGCCACCCAAGGCTTTTTGCCGGTGTTTGCGGTGTACTCCACCTTTTTGCAGCGAAGCTACGACCAGATCCTCCACGACTGCGCCATTGAGCCCAAGCACGTGGTGTTTATGATCGACCGCGCCGGTTTCGTGGGGGACGACGGAGAGACCCATCAGGGTTTGTTTGACGCCGCCTATCTCTCCACCATTCCGGGATTGAGGATCTTCAGTCCGGAAAGTTATGACGAGCTTCGGGGCTGTATGGATCGGGCGTTGTATCAGTGCACCGACCGGCCGGTGGCAGTGCGGTATCCCAGAGGGGAACAATGCTGCACCCACCATTTGCTGGGAGACGGCACCCAGGATTTTCTGCTCCGTTCCCGGGGCGGAACGGTGCTGCTGGTGAGCTACGGCCGGCTCTGTGAAGAAGTGATGGCCGCGGCAGAGTCGTTGGGCGCCGATGTGCTGAAGTTGATCTGCATTCGCCCCATTTCCCAGCAGGCCATCCAGGCCGCCATGAAGTATGACGCCATCTATTTCTTTGAGGAAGGCATAAAACAGGGCGGCATTGGAATGCAGTTCTTAGATCAGATGTACGAATCCGGTTATCAGGGCCGGATCCAGGTCCAGGCAGTGGACAATGAAATTGCTCCTCAGGGGACGTTGGAGTCCCTCTACCGCCGTTACGGACTGGATCGAACGAGTATCTGTTCCCTGGTCAACCATGGAGGATCAATTCAGTGAAACAAGTAAAAAAACGATTGGATGTTTTAATGGTGGAGCAGGGACTGGCCCCCAGCCGGGAAAAAGCCAAAGCGCTGATTATGGCGGGGCAGGTCTACTGCCAGGAAGAAAAGTGCGACAAAGCCGGAATGACTCTGCCGGAGGACGCGATCCTCACCTTAAAAGGCCAAGGCTTGAAATACGTCAGCCGGGGAGGCCTGAAACTGGAAAAGGGGATCCGGGAATTTGGATTTGATCTTTCCGGCTGCGTCTGCATGGACATCGGCGCTTCCACCGGAGGCTTTACCGACTGTATGCTGCAAAACGGCGCCAAACGGGTGTATGCCATCGACGTGGGATACGGCCAGCTGGCCTGGAGCCTGCGCAGCGACGACCGGGTGGTGAACCTGGAACGCACCAATGTGCGTTACCTGACTCGGGAACAGGTGCCGGAGGACATTGACTTTGCCAGCGTGGACGTCTCCTTCATTTCTTTGACCTTAGTGCTTCCGGTGCTGTTTTCTTGGTTAAAGAAAACCGGCCAGGCCTTGATTTTGGTGAAGCCCCAGTTTGAAGCCGGCCGGGAAAAGGTGGGAAAGAAAGGGGTCGTTCGGGATCCGAAGGTCCACTTGGAAGTCTGTCAGAAGATCTACCGTTTCTGCCTGGAACAGCAGGTAGCGGTGGAGCACGTCACCTTTTCTCCCATCAAAGGACCGGAAGGGAACATTGAATACCTCTTCCACCTCAACCGCACCCCAGGCGTGGAAAGCGTGTCGGAATCGGCACTGGATGGGGTGGTCAAACAGTCCCACGAAACCTTGGAGCAGGGAAAACAGGAAGCATGAAGATTTTTATCAAGCCCAATTTTGACAAACAAAACGCCCCCCAGTGCACCCGGCGGGTGTGTCAGGTGCTGGCGGATGCCGGAGCCCAGCTGATGATGGACCAGGAGCACCAGGCCCGGATCGGCTATGACTTTATCCAGTTTGGAGAACATCAAACCCTGCTGGCCCAGGCGGATCTGCTGCTGGCAGTGGGTGGGGACGGCACCATCATTCACGCCGCCCAGGACGCGGTGGCTCACGACATTCCGGTGGTGGGGATCAACGCCGGACGGCTTGGATTTTTGGCGGAGGTGGAGCCCAATGAAATCGGCCAGCTCAGCCGCCTGTTGACTGGGGATTATCAGGTCCACCGGCGGATGCTGCTGGAAGCGGTGTTCACTTCCCCCAAGAAAAAAACCTCCTATCTGGCGGTGAACGACATTGTCATCTCCGACGGCACCCGGGCCAGGATTGTAGACCTGGAAGTGTACTGCATGGACACTTTCGTCAGTTCCTATCGGGCGGATGGATTGATCTTTTCTACTCCCTTGGGCAGCACCGCCTATGCCCTGTCTGCCGGAGGACCCATTGTGGATCCCAGCTTGGGCTGCATCGCCCTGACCCCCATCTGTCCCCATTCTCTCTACGCCAGGACCACCCTCTTTTCCCCGGACAAACAACTTACCGTCCGAGCAGTGAGCACACGGGGCAAGACCTTTTTGACGGTGGATGGACAGGACGTTCAGATTATTACCCCGGAAACCAGCGTCACCATCCGTTGCTCGGAAAAGAGCCTGCAGATGGTGGATCTGTTTGGAAAACCCTTCTATGAAGTGCTGAACCAGAAGCTGGTCAGCCGTTCCAGAATTTGAGAAACTAGGAGATGGTGCTGCTTGGAAATGAAACAACAGCGGCAAAATGCCATCCGGGAGATTTTATCTGCCCGCAGCGTGTCCACCCAGCAGGAGCTGATGGATGCGTTGGAGGAAAAAGGAATGATCGCCACCCAGGCTACCGTCAGCCGGGATATCCGGGAGCTTGGCATTGTCAAACAGCAGGATGAATCGGGAAAATTCCGGTACTGCTTGCCTCAGCGGGAGGATGTGAGCCGGATTTCCCTGCCTCTGATCGTCACCGAAGCGGTGCGGTTGGTGGACTGTGCCGCCAATATTGTGGTGGTGAAGTGCCGCTCCGGTATGGCGGATGCCGCCTGCGCCGCGTTGGACGACATGGCCTTGGATTGGGTGGTGGGCACCATTGCCGGCGACGATACGATTTTTATCCTGCTGCGGACCCAAAAGCAGGCAGCAGGATTTGCCGCCCAGCTGCGGCAGCTATTGAGTGAGAAACTGTAAAAAGGGGGAACCTGGACTTGCTCAGCGAACTCTATATCGAAAACTTGGCGGTGATCGAAAAAACCACCGTGCGCTTCTCTCAGGGTTTGACCGTGCTGTCCGGTGAGACTGGCGCCGGAAAATCGATTTTGATTGACGCCATCAATCTGGTGCTGGGGCAGCGTTCCAGCCGGGATCTGGTGCGCACCGGGGCGGAAAAAGCTTTGGTCTGCGCAGTGTTTGATCCGATTTCCGACGCCGTAGAACAGCACTTGGAGCAATACGGCTATGAAGGGGAAAACGGTCAGCTGATCATCCAACGGGAGATCAGTTCCGATGGCCGTTCCTCCGCCCGGATTATGGGCCGCCCCGCCACTTTGTCGGTACTTCGGGAGATCGGCAGTCTGCTGGTCTCCATCCACGGCCAGCACGATAACCAGATTCTGCTGGCAGAGGACCGGCACCTGGAAATCTTAGACGACTACGCCCAGGGAGATCTTCCCATGGAGGATTACCGGAAGGCTTATCATAATTATCTGCAACTTACCAAAGAATATAAAAAGCTGCTGGCTGCCCAGAAAGACCGGGAAGCCCGCCGCAGCCAGATGAAGGAAATTGTCCAACAGGTGGGGGAGCTTCACCTTACTTCCGAGGATGAAATCCATCTGGAAGAGCAGGTCAAGCTGGGCCGCAGCGCTCAAAAATTAAAGCAGCGGCTGCAAACCGCCATCACCGCCTTGCAGGGGGAGGGGGAGCAGTCCGGGGCTTTGGAACTGCTGGGCATCGCCCAAAACCAGATGGAAAGCCTGCGGGAATACAGCTCCAGCTTCCAAAACCTCTTTCAGCGGTTGGAATCCCTTTATTTGGAAGGGGACGAAATCGCCCAGAGGATGGGTATGCTTTCCGATAAACTGGACTTCGACGAAGAACAGCAGCAGGCCATGGAGGACCGTCTGGCCGCCATCCATCACTGTGAAAAGCGGTACGGCTGCGACATTCCCGGTTTGATGGAACTGTTGGCGGAAGCCAAAGAGGGGCTGGAACAGATGGAAAGCAGCCACCAAAAGCAGGATCAGCTGCTGGTGGAGATCAGCAAAGCCAAGCAGGAGTTGGTGGAACAGGGCCGGCGGCTGAGCCTCTGCCGGAAGATTGCCGCCAGCCGGTTTGCGGATCAGGTGGCCAGGGAATTGACCTTTTTGGATATGCCCAACGTCACCCTAAAGGTGATGCAAACGGACGGAAAATACACCTCCAAAGGCAAAGACGAAATCGCCTTTTACTTTTCCACCAATCCGGGGGAAGAACCAAAAAGCATTTCCAAGATTGCCTCCGGCGGCGAACTCAGCCGCATCATGCTGGCCATGAAAAGCGTGCTGGCGGAACACGATCAGGTGCAGACGCTGATCTTTGATGAAATCGACACCGGTGTGTCCGGGTCCTCCGCCCAAAAGATCGGCATCAAACTCAAACAGGTGGCCCGGCACCGGCAGGTGCTCTGCGTCACCCATTCCGCCCAGATTGTGGCGTTAAGCCACCACAGTCTGCTGGTGCAGAAGCAGACCCAGGAGGGACGGACCTTTACCAAGGTGCTGACCCTGAACCGCACCCAAAAGATCAATGAAGTAGCCCGGATTATGAGCACCGGACTGGTATCCAAATTGTTATTATCCAACGCTGAAGAAATGGTAAAACGAGGAGAGGAAATCATATGACACCGCAAGAGTGGGTTACAAATCAGCTTCCCAAAATGGAAGAAGTGTTAAAAGCATTGGTGGCCATTCCCAGCGTCCAGGGAGCCGCTGCCGAAAACGCTCCCTACGGCGCAGAACCCCTGCGCTGCCTGGAGGAATTTCTCCGCCAGGCTCAGGCTTTGGGGTTTCCTGTGTCCCTGGAAGACCAGCGGATGGGGGAAGTCCGGCTGGGAGAGGGCAGTCCCAGCTTGGCCGTTTTAGGCCATCTGGACGTGGTGCCCGGCTGGACCGGCGGGGATCATCCCGCCTATGAATTGACCAAAGAAGATGGCGTGTACTACGGCCGCGGGGTGATCGACGACAAAGGCCCCATGGTCAGCGCCCTGTTTGCTTTGTACTACTTTTTGGATCAGGGCATCTCTTTGGATGCGCCGGTGATGCTGCTGGCCGGCACCGACGAGGAAAACGGTTCCGCCGATTTGGAGCATTATCGGAAAAACCACGCCCTGCCCTCCATGGTGATCACCCCCGATGCTTCCTATCCCGTGATCAATGGGGAAAAGGGGATGCTGCGGTTTTTGCTGCAGCGGAAGGTATCCCAGACCTATCTGTCTGAAGTCACCGGCGGAGAGGTGATCAACGGTGTGCCGCAAAACGCCAAAGCGGAATTTGTCTTTGTGCCGCCTTTCTGGAGCGCTTTGCCGGAACAGATCGGGGAAGTGCGCTTTGCCAAAAACGGCCAGAAGTACTACGCCCATGGGAAAAATGCCCACGCTTCCACCCCGGAATTGGGGGAAAATGCCCTTACCGCTCTTTGGCAGGTTTTGGCGGAAACCCTTCCGGCGGGGAAGGAAAAGCACCTCTTCCAGGATTTGGTCACCCTCTTCCCCCATGGAAAAACAGGAGGGGAAGGCTTCGGCGCCGCTTGTTCCGATCCCATTTCCGGCCGCTTGACATTAAATCCTGGGTTCTGTCAGATCCGCGGGGGATTGGCGGAGATCTTCTGTGATGTCCGCTTCCCCTTGAACCGCACCGCCAAGGAAATGCTGGTGCAGCTTACCTGTAAGGCGGCGGAATATCGGTTTATCCTCACTCCTCTGCTCCAGGAGGAGCCCCACTATACCCCGGAGGATGGACGTCTGGTGTCCACTCTGTTGAAGGTATACCAGCAGCACACCGGCAAAGAAGGCAGCTGCATTTCCATCGGCGGCGGCACCTATGTCCACAACATTCCCGGCGGAGTGGCTTTTGGCATGGAACGGGATGGTTACGATTACCATATGCACGGAGCGGACGAACGGCTTCCGGTTTCAGAACTGGTGGACAATACCGTGCTGTATATCAAAGCGATTCAGGCCCTTTGCGGCAAGGAAGGGGCGTGAGGCAACGATGAGCATTAAAGTAATTGCTACCGATCTGGACGGCACTTTGACCAACTCCAAAAAGGAAATCACTCCCCATACCCAGCAAATCCTGGAAAAAGCCATGGATCTGGGGGTAAAGGTGGTGCTGGCTTCCGGCCGCCCTTATCACGGGGTGAAAAATTTGGCTGCGCAGCTTCAGTTAGAAAAGCGCGGCGGGTACATCCTCTGTTTCAACGGCGCCAAACTCATTAACTGTCAGACCAAAAAGGTGCTGTTTGAGCAGACCATTCCGGTGCAGGAAATTGAGGTGCTGGATTATCTGGCCCGGCATTACCATGCCACCATTTTGACCTACACCGACGACACCATCCTCACCACCGATCCGGATGATGAATATGTCCAAAAAGAATGGAAAATTACCGGAATGAAGTTGCAAAAAGTGGAAACTTTTTCGCAGGTAGTGACATTTCCCGTCAATAAGTGTATGATGGTTGGGGAAGGCAGTCATATGGCCCAAGTGGAGCAGCAGGTGCAGCTGGCAGTGGGAGGACGGCTCAGCGTATATCGCAGTGAGCCCTTCTTCTTAGAGATTATGCCGGCAGGGATCAACAAAGCCCGGAGCCTGGAATATCTGCTGGACAGCCTGGGCTGTGACAAGGATGAGCTGATGGCCTTCGGCGACGGCTACAACGACCTGTCTATGATCGGCTTTGCCGGTTTAGGGGTGGCGGTGGCCAATGCCCAGAAGGTGATCCTGGATGCGGCGGATTACGTCAGCGCTTCCAATGACGAGGACGGAGTGGCACAAGCGGTGGAAAAGTTTGTGCTGAAACTGTCCTGATGCCATTTTTGGCAAGAGAAAGGAATCCAAAATTAGTATGAAACGATTTCGCTATGCGCTTTTAAGTCTACCCCTTTGCGGAATGCTGCTGTTTAGTGGATGTTCTGTCCAGGAAGGACTGCGCACCTCTCAGTTTGGCAGCCAATTGGAACAGGCAACCAGTATGTTGGAAGGTGCGGCGGATGAGATCGAGCAGTTTCTGTCCTGAGGGCAGAAATCCTATTTAGGAAAGGAGCAACTCCATTGAACAGACAACTCTTTACTTCAGAAAGCGTAACCGAAGGACATCCCGATAAAATCTGCGACCAGATTTCCGATGCGGTGTTGGACGCTCTGCTGGAACAGGATCCGCAAGCCCGAGTGGCTTGTGAGACCTGCTGCACCACCGGTTTGGTGCTGGTGATGGGAGAAATCACCACCAGCGCTTATGTGGACATTCAAAAGATCGTCCGCAACACCGTGGTAGAGATCGGCTACGATCGGGCCAAATACGGCTTTGATGGCCATACCTGCGGGGTGATCACCGCCATCAATGAGCAGTCTCCCGACATCGCCATGGGCGTGGACAAAGCGTTGGAAATGAAGCAGGGCGCCACTGCGGAAGATCTCACCAACGGCGCCGGAGACCAGGGCATGATGTTCGGTTATGCCTGCGATGAAACCCCCGAGCTGATGCCTCTTCCCATCTCTTTGGCTCATAAACTGGCGAAGCGTCTGGCTCAGGTGCGGAAAGAAGGGATCTTGGATTACCTTCGTCCCGACGGGAAAACTCAGGTTACCGTGGAATACGAAGATGACAAACCGGTTCGAATCGATACCATCGTCATCTCCACCCAGCACGCCGACACCGTCACCTTGGAACAGATCCGCCGGGATATGAAAAAGCAGGTCATTGCTCCGGTTGTGGAGCCTTCTTTGCTGGACGAAAAAACCAAGTACTTTATCAATCCCACCGGACGATTTGTCATCGGTGGCCCCCAGGGGGATTCCGGCCTTACCGGGCGGAAGCTGATTGTGGATACCTACGGTGGCTATGCCCGGCACGGCGGCGGCGCTTTTTCCGGCAAAGACCCCACCAAAGTGGACCGCAGCGCTGCCTATGCGGCTCGTTGGGTTGCAAAGAATATTGTGGCTGCCGGTTTGGCCCGGCGGTGTGAGGTACAGCTGGCCTACGCCATTGGTGTGGCCAACCCGGTTTCCATTCGGGTGGACAGCTTCGGCACCGGTAAGTATAGCGACGATCAGTTGGCCAAAGCGGTGGAAACGGTTTTTGATCTTCGCCCCACTGCCATTATCAAACAGCTGAATCTCCGGAAACCTATTTACCGTCAGCTGGCCAGCTACGGTCACATGGGCCGGGAAGAGCTGGGGGTGGCCTGGGAAAAGACCGACCGCACCCAAGAGTTGCTAGACTATTTCCAGAAATAAGAAAACGAAGGAGCGGCAGGGATGATTCCTACCGCTCTTTTCTGGATTATTTCATGGCATAAGCCATGCTCTGCATTACGGCACCTGCGGTTTTCAACGCCTTACCGGCGGTGTGCTTTACCTTGTTCATGGTGCTTTTCTGCTTCGCGTGGTGGCTGCTCACCATGGATACGGCAGTACCGGCAACGGCGCCTAATGCAATCCCGGTGAGGATGGGTGCGGTTTTCATGCCAAATCCCTCCTTATGAAAGCGGTGTGGAAATTTCTTTCCCGGTTTAGTATCTGTCAAGAATGGCAGTCCATGCCGGAGTTGGGATTGGAAGATTCCCGCAGGCAATTATTTGGCATTTTTATCTGTTTTGAACTAAATTTGTTTCAGTGGGAGGAGGAACCCTTATGCTGATGCGCCCCCCTCGCGTGGCGGCGATTCATGATCTCTCCGGCTTTGGACGGTGTTCTTTGACTGTGATCCTGCCGGTGCTTTCGGTGATGGGAATCCAGGCAGTGCCCTTAACCACAGCCCTGCTTTCCACCCACACCGGCGGTTTTTCCAATGTGGTGATGCAGGATCTCACCGGCTATATCCCCAAGGCAGTGGGGCAGTACCGCAAAGAAGGCATTGAATTCGAGTGTATTTACACCGGCTTTCTTTCCAGCGAACAGCAGTTTGACGACTGCCTGGAAGTCTTAGATGCCTACCCTGATGCCATGGCAGTGGTGGATCCGGTGATGGGGGACCACGGCCGGATCTATAAGACTTATACCCGGAAGATGTGCAAACGGGTGGGGGAGCTGGTTCACCGCGCCGATCTGATTACCCCAAATCCCACGGAGGTAGCGCTGCTTTTAGGGGAAGATCCGGTGATGCTGCCGCTGACTGCCCAACAATATAAAACCAAACTGTTGCGGCTGTCGGAATTGGGCCCGAAACAAGTGATCATCACCAGTGCTCAGCTGGCAGATCACACCATGAACAACATTGGTTACGATCGGGATACCGGCAGCTTTTGGCGGGTGCGGTATGAAAATGTCCCGGTAGGTTATCCCGGCACCGGTGATTTATTTGCTTCGGTAATTGTGGGGAGCTTATTAATAGGAGACAGCCTTCCCATTGCTATGGAACGAGCCACCCGCTTTTTGGAACTGACCATTAAGACCACCTTCAGCTATTCCAGTGATCCCCGGTTTGGAGTAATGTTGGAAAACACGCTCCCCTGGCTGTCCGAAAAGCAGATTCTGGATGGCTATGAAATCCTGTAAAACAAAAGAATCCTGCCGGTGTGGAAGCAGTTTCCGCCGGCAGGATTTTTTATTTTTTGATAAGGTGCTTTACTTTAGCATACGCGCGGTAAGCAGAAGTCTGATAGATCCGGTCCAGCTGGGCGCGCAGGGCATCTCGGTCTGCGGTACATAAATCAAGAGTTTCTTGTAGATGTTTGTTTTGTTCCACAAGAGTTTGATTTTGCTGTTCTAAATGCTGATAGCGTTGTTTGCTGATGGATACTGAGGAATCCATGTCAGTGATGTCTTGAAACACAATGTCCATTAAAGGCGTGACGCCAAATATAATTTCCAAACTGCCGTTTGCAGCTCCTTCTAAATGGAGGATAATTTGCGGGTCCCGATCAGTAAAACACCAAACGCCAGTTTGCTGAGCGTTTGCCGGGGCAGCTGTCAACGGCTTCCCATTGAGTTTTGCTTGAAAGTACCATACAACACAGCCATATCCTTCTAAGGGATCGAAACGCAGAGTTTTAATCTCTGCTTCTGGCAACTCAAATTGAAAGCGTTGGATTCCGTAATCTGCTCGATATACGGCCTGAATGCAATGATCCGCATCCAAATTTTCATTTTGACTATAGAATAGGGAGGCCGTGGAAGTTTGAATGTTTTTAATGAGTTGCTTGGTTGGATATAGCAGTGGTGTTGTAAAGAATAAAGGTTCACTTTCCAATGTAATATAGTCAAATGTATTGAAATGGTATTTTTTATCCAATAATTTTCTTGTTTTTTCTTCATTCAACAGTCGAGTAAATAGAGTCAAAGCAGCCAATCGGCCAACCTCTGGCAACATTCCTGCACTATGATCTAAAAGCAAAAAAGCTTTTTCACAATCTAATTCCTCTTGACATGTTGGTATTGAGATGCGTAGATATTCGGCGAAGGAATCACAGAATAATTTTAAGGGAGTTTTATCGAAAATGTGAAGGTAAATTTGAAAATACTCTTGGTGAGTACGACAGGAACCCACCGAATCAGGGATGCTTGTATTGCCGGCATACCAGCGGTATTGCATTAGTTTTTCCGGAATCAGAAAGAATTCTGTGATTTGAATTAGTTGAAGCCACAAATCATAATCAGGAAGTTGACGAAGGGCATTTCGATATCCGTCGATTGCATTAAAACAAGTTCTTCGAATGACAGAGGATGAATGAATAAAGCAGTTTCCATCGATAAATAATTTACGCAGCCATTGACTTTGACTTCGATTCGGTTGAGCAAATAGTTCGTCCATAAAATCGCACTCTGCGCCATGGACGAGGTTTCCCTGACCATCTATAATCTCCGCCTGCGTAAAGCAAACACCGCATTCCGGATGCTGATCCAAATACGCTACCTGCTTTTCCAGTTTTTCCGGCTTCCAGATATCGTCGCCGTCGATTCGCGCCAGGTATTCTCCTTTGGCTTGGCTGACGGTGAAGTTGCAGCCTACAGCGA
>DXWR01000316.1 GCA_019416775.1 Oscillospiraceae bacterium
ATTTTCAGGACGGTTGGCCAGCTGGGTTGCCGCCCAGACCGCCGCCGCCGAGGTGATCCCCACCAGCATACCGGTGTTTTTAGCCAGCATTCGGCCGGTGGAGTACGCGTCCTGGTCGGTCACCGGGATGATTTCGTCGTAAATTTTGGTGTTGAGGATCTCCGGTACAAATCCGGCGCCAATTCCTTGGAGTCCGTGGGGGCCGCTCTTGCCTTGGGTCAGCACCGGGGAGCCGGCAGGTTCCACCCCTACAATTTGAATCCGGGGGTTTTGAGCTTTCAGGTATTCTCCCACACCGGTCAAGGTACCGCCGGTGCCCACGCCGGCCACGAAAATGTCCACCATGCCGTCCGTGTCCCGGTAGATTTCTGGACCGGTAGTGTGGCGGTGAGCTTCCGGGTTGGCAGGGTTGGTGAACTGTCCCGGGATAAAACTGCCGGGGATGGAAGCGGCCAGTTCGTCAGCTTTTTCAATGGCGCCGGTCATTCCCTTGCTGCCCGGGGTGAGCACCAACTCTGCCCCATAGGCCTTCAGCAGATTCCGCCGTTCCACACTCATGGTGTCCGGCATGGTGAGGATTAACCGGTAGCCTCGCACTGCTGCAATGGCCGCTAAACCAATGCCGGTGTTGCCGCTGGTAGGCTCAATAATGACCGCTCCAGGTTTGAGCAGTCCTTTTTCCTCGGCATCGTTCAGCATTGCCAGAGCCACCCGGTCCTTAACGCTTCCCGCAGGATTAAACCGTTCCAGCTTGCCCAACAGGGTAGCTGGAAGCGGGGTGCGTTGATACTTGGTAAGATCAAGTAAAGGGGTGTTTCCAATGAGTTCCGTTAGATCAGCTGCAATATGCATGATGCTACCTCCCAGTCGTAAGTTTGCTTTCATTATAGGTTGCGGAGGTTTGGTTGTCAAATTCCCAATTCTTTTTAAGCTTGGCGCAACTGGGTCCGTCGAATTTTACCGCTGATGGTTTTGGGCATTTCGTTGTTGAATTCCAAAATTTGAATCCACTTGTAGGAGGCCATGCGGTGGTTGCAGTAATCGCGGATTTCCTTCGAAAGCTCTGGTGAGGGTTCATACCCAGCCGCCAAAGAAACCACTGCTTTGATGGCCTGTCCCCGGTCCTCATCCGGCACTCCGATGACAGCGCATTCCAGCACCGCAGGATGCTCCATCAGCACATTCTCCACCTCAAAGGGACCTACTCGGAATCCCTTGGTTTTAATCAGATCATCTACCCGGCCGATGTACCAGTAATAGCCATCTTGATCCATGGTGGCGGTATCTCCAGTATGATAGACCCCTTCTCGCCAAACATTCTGGTAAAGGGTTTCATCCTGGCAGTATCCGGTAAAAATGCCGTATTCCATTCCGCTTTCCGGGGGGATCACCACTACTTCGCCCGGTTCATCCACTCCGGCAAAACTGCCGTCCTCTTTGAGAAGCCGTACCTGGTACATGGGGGAGGGCTTGCCCATGGAGCCGGGTTTGGAGACGGTACCTTGGAAGTTGGCCAGAATTAGGGCGGTTTCCGTTTGTCCAAAGCCCTCCATCAGGTGCAGGCCGGTTTGCTGTTCCACTTTGCGGAAGATGGGGGTACTGAGGCTTTCTCCGGCAGTGGAGAGGTGCTGCAACGCGGAAAGATCATAGCGATGCATCCCTTTCTTAACAAAGTAACGGTAAACGGTGGGCGGGGCGCAGAAGGTGGTGATCCGATATTTTTCCATGACCCGAAGCAGCTTTCCGGGAGAAAAGACATCGAAGTCATAGACCATCACGCCACTGCCGCAGAGCCATTGTCCGTAAAGTTTGCCCCAGCTGGCTTTTGCCCAGCCGGTTTCCGCAACTGTTAAATGCAGTCCTCCTTCCACCACACCATGCCAGTACCGAGCGGTGATGATGTGGGAGAGAGGATAGGTGAAATTGTGAATGACAGCTTTAGGGTAACCGGTAGTGCCGGAGGTAAAGTAGATCATCATAGGGTCGGTGACTTTGGTTTCCACCCGTTCCAGCACCGGGGAAGCAGCAGCCAGAGCTTCTTCCAGGTTGATGCAGCCTTCTACTGATTTTCGAGGTACAAAGATAGTGTGCAGCTGAGGGCAGCGCTGTTGAGCCGATTGCAGATCTTGGAGGGTGTCGCCCTCGGGAGTGACGATCGCCGCCGTGATGTCTGCTTTGCCTATGCGGTACACCAAATCATCCACCGTGAGCAGATGGGTGGCAGGGATCATTACAGCTCCCAATTTGTGGAGCGCAGGAGCTACATACCAGTATTCCCAGTTGCGTTTGAGGATGACCAGAACGCGGTCGCCTTTGCGGATTCCCCGGGCGGCGAAGGCGTTGGCGGCTCGGTTGCTTAACTCCATGATCTCTCGGTAGGTGAGGCGTTTTTCTTCGCCGGCAGTGTTACACCACATGACTGCTAGGCCGTGGGGATTTTCCTTTCCCAGCACGTCCACTACGTGGTAACCAAAGTTGAAGTTTTCCGGATACTTCAGGAAAAACTCCTGGATGGTTC
>DXWR01000317.1 GCA_019416775.1 Oscillospiraceae bacterium
CAACACTAATGCCAACAAGCAAATAAAAAATTTCTTTTTCCTTTTTTAACATATCTGGATACTCCTTATTTTTCCTTTTCTACAAAGAAAAGATCCTTTTTGAGAACACCCTTCCTGCTTCAAAAAACACGGCGAGCCAAAAAGGGACTCGCCGTGACATTTAAGTTTAATTCCTGTTTTTATTTAGATCAGAAGCCCAATTTCTTAGAGAAATCCGCTGCCAGTTCTTTTTGCTGGGCAGCCGCCTCCGCCTTGTTGTTGGCGATAGTGGTGTAATAAGCCTTGATCTTAGGTTCTGTACCGGAAGGACGAATAATGACCTTAGCGCCGCCTTCCAGATGGTACGCCAACACCTTAGATTTAGGCAGATCAATCTTAGTAACTTCGCCGGTGACCAGATTCTTGGATTCGTGGGTAATGTAATTGTCGATCTGCTCCACCTTCAGTCCCGCGATTTCCACCGGAGGATTGGCCTGGAGATCTTCCATAATCTCGTTCATCCGCTTCATGCCGTCCTCACCTTCGCAGACAAAGGACTGCTGCACGTGGTGATAATAGCCGTATTCATGATAGATGCTTTCCAAGAAGTCCAGCACAGTGACGCCCTTGCTCTTCAGGTAAGCAGCCATTTCACAGATCATCATGGAGCCTACCACTGCGTCCTTGTCCCGGGCGTGGGTACCCACCAGATAGCCGTAGCTCTCTTCAAAACCAAAGATGAACCGTTCCGGATGACCTTCTTCTTCCAGGAAGTGGATCTGTTCGCCGATGTATTTGAAGCCGGTGAGCACCTGACGGAACTCAACTCCGTACTTCTTGGCAATTTTGCCGGCAATGGCGGTGGATACCACAGTGGAGACCGCTACCGGATCTTTGGGCATGGTGCCCCGTTCAATCCGAGTGTAGCAGATGTATTCCATCAGCATAGCGCCGACTTCGTTGCCGGTGACCAGCACATAGTTGCCGTCACGATCCGGTACCGCAATGCCTACCCGGTCGCAGTCAGGGTCGGTAGCCAGCATCAGGTCAGCCTTGACCTCTTTGCAGAGCTTCAGGCCCAGATCCAATGCCTCCGCAATTTCGGGATTGGGGAAGGGGCAGGTGGGGAAATTGCCGTCGGGCAGCTCCTGTTCCGGCACGACAATCACATCGTCGATGCCGATACGGCTGAGGATGGTGCGAACCGGAATGTTGCCGGTACCGTTCAAGGGAGAATAAACCACTTTCAAGCCGGCTTGCTTGCACAGATCCGCATTGATGGACTGGCTGAGCACGGCCTGATAGAAAGCTTCTTCCACCTCTTTGGGCACGGTCTGAATCAAGCCCTTGGAAACAGCTTCGTCATAGTCCATGGTCTTGACCCCGGTGAAAATATCCACGCTCTGGATATTGGCCAGCACGGCAGCGGCGCCTTCGTCGGTGATCTGGCAGCCGTCATCGCCGTATACCTTATAGCCGTTGTACTTAGCAGGGTTGTGGGAGGCGGTGACCATAACGCCGGCCTGGCACTTCATGTACCGGGTGCCAAAGGAGGTGCAGGGCACCGGCATCAGCTGGCCGTAAAGCATGGCGGTGACGCCGTTGGCAGCCAGAACCCGGGCTGTTTCCTTAGCAAAGAGATCGCTCTTAATCCGGCTGTCGTAACCGATGCAGACTTTGGGGGAATCATACTTGGCATTGAGGTAATCTGCCAAGCCTTGGGTGGCCTGCCGCACCACATAGATGTTCATCCGGTTGGTACCTGCACCCAAAACGCCCCGCAAACCGGCGGTGCCGAAAGCCAGGGTTTGATAGAAGCGGTCTTTGATGGCTTCTTCGTCGCCAGCGATCTCTTGCAGCTCTTTCGTCAGATCCGGATCGTCCAGATCCTGGCTGGACCAGAGCTGATACAGTTCCATTTCAGTCATTGTCGTTCTCCATTCTCAAGCGACCGTTTTTTCTAAGGTCTCCTTCGTCGCTTGAAAAAGGAGCCTTTTCCCGCGCGCGCCAAAGGGGAAAACAAAAGCCGTCCGCTGCACGGGAAAGCAGAGGCTTTTGGGTTTAACAAAGGTAGTGAAAATTACCAGGCGGTAAAACCGAAGGTGGCTAGGTCATATCCCACCTGAGGGAGCAGTTTAGTATCCATTTGATCCAATAACAAGATCAAATCCTTTTCAAAGTCCTGTTGGAACTGCGGTTGGGTGTAGTCTGATGGGGCGTCCTGTTCCAGCACGATCTCTTCCAGCACCGGCAGGTTGCCTTGACTCAAAGAAGCCCGGCTAACCGTTACCCCGCCGCTGGCGTACTGGTTATCGTAATGAAAATAAACAGCCGGGTCATTTTCATATAGGAAAAAGTACAAATGAGGGGCATCCAAAGAGGAAGTGGTGCTGTTCATGGAGCAGTCAATGAAAACATCCTCATCCCCGAAATAGGTGGAAATGGAGTAATTTACATTTTTTTCCACATAATCCAAAGCAGCAGAAATTCCTTTGCCTCCTGCTTCGCCGTTATTCTCCAACCAGCCGTGGAGCCAATAGACAGGCCTGCCGTCATCGGGAAGCTGCACCTGGTACACCGCCTGGACGGCAGAATCTTCTTTCTTCGCCGCAGCGGATTCTTCCCACGCCAAACTGGAAGGAGTTTGGGAGACATCTTCCGACCTAGAAGGAGTGGCCACAGCTCTACAGCCGCAAAGCAGCAGCATGACCCCGCAGAGACTGGCCGCCAAGCACAATCGTTTCCCTTTCATGCCTTTCCCGTCCTTCTAAAATGGATGTTGCGCGGATTACAAAACGATGATGCCGGACAAATTCAAGCCGTTCAGCAACGCCTGTTGTGCAGCGTAGTCGGCAGCAGAGACAATCAAAGTGACGTTGCCTCCGGCAGCCTGAACCTGTCCCGCCAGCTGAGTGAGCACTCCGGCGCTGTCCAAGGTTTCATAACCGGCCACAGCGTTGGCGCCGGTGAGAGACGCAAAGTCCATGGTGAAGGCTACATTGGTGCTGAGTCCGGCAAAGGTTCCGCCGTACTGAGAAGCGTTGATGCCCAGATAGCTCAAGGCATCCCCCACCGGCATGGCGGCAGCATTCAGAGAAGCCACGCCGTTTTGCACTTCCTGAACAAACTGAGTCAGGATGGCAGCCTGAGTAGCGCCGGTGGTATTGTGCTGGTTGATGACGGCAGAGGTGAACACATTCCCTGTGGGGAAGGCTACATCGTCCAGCAGAATGGTATGGAAGCCGGCGGTAGCGATCTCCTGGGCGATCTGCACCAGGTAGGTCCGAGCCACGTCGGTATAGGGATCCAGATAAGCAAAGGCGTTTTCCGCATTGGGGGTTCCCTGCCACAGCCGGGCGCCGCCGGAAGTAAAGGTGGCGTCGCTGCCGATGGAACCGTACCGGTCCACAAAGCAGCCCATCCGGGCAATGGGAGTCAAGCCGGTCGCTTCAATGGTCTGGCAAAGCTGAGCGGCGTTGACTGCCCCGGTGACCACCGCACCATTATTCACAGCGCGGGTCACGCCGCTGTTGTAGTACAGCGCTCCCTGGCCGTCCTTTAAGGTGACGGTGACGGCAGTATAGCCTTGAGCTTTCGCAGAATCCAAAAAGCCCTGCCACTGAGTGGGATCCAACAAAATATTCTGAGGCATGGACAGGGCGGTGTATCCCGGCTGCGCCGCAGGAGCAACGGCCCCTTCTTCTTCCCCGCCGGACACAGTGCCGTCCTCCAGCGCCGAAGACGTTTGGGAGGAGGTGGTTTCCCCGGTATCGGGAGCGTTAATCATACTTAAAATCCATCCCGTGGCCACATAAGCCAGGGCGATGATGCATAAAATAAACAGGACGAAGATTATCTTCTTACCCACCCGACCGGAAGAACGGCGGCGGGATTTGGAACGGTATACTTTTCTGCCTTTTTGGGCCATGGAGCAGATCTCCTTTACAATTCTAACAACTCAAAGTACGTCCGGCAATCCGGCACTCTTACGACTTCTATTATACACAATTTTCATGAGAGTGCAAGAGCGTTCCCAAAAAGCGTGCCGCCCATTTTACAAATATTTAGAAACTGTTTACAGAGCCACCGTATGGCCAATCATGCCATACACCGCCAAACTCAGCACCCCGATGTAAATCAGCATTGCAGGAAAGCCCCGGAAGGATTTAGGAATGGCCTTACTGCGAAGCCGTGGCGCCGCCACCCGCAGCATCCACACTGCCAAAGTGTAGCCGATGCCGGCCCCTAAACCGAAACCGATGACTCCAGCCAGATCCAGGCCGTAGCTGGTGGAGAGCAGCACGCTGCCCAGTATCACACTGTTTAACGCGGAGCGGTGGATACACAGACGCAAATCCTGTTTTCTGGGCTGCTTCACCTTTATGGTAGCCAGAATCGCGATGAGGTAGAACAAGCAGATCAGAATGCTGAACGCCAGGGGCATCAGCTCGTAGCTGTACACGCTTTGGTTGACCCAAGGGGTGATGAAATAAGCCCCAATGCTGGAAAGCAGGATGGTAACGGTGAGCACCGCCCCAAAGGGCAGCAGCAGCCGGTGATCCCGCATCAGCCAAACAGCGGTGGAACTTCCCATCGCCCGGCTCAGCAGGCTGTTTTCCAAAAAGATGGCCACCAGGCCGTAAATCAACATCTGTCCCAGAAAGGAGAGAAACAGATCCATGGTTATTCCTCCTCCCCATTGCCGGGTTTATTCAGGTGCTCCCGATAACGCCGCACCGCCGCCGCCAAAAAGCCAAGCAGCACAAAGCCGCCAAACGGCAGGGCCATCACCGAGAAGGTAAAGGGCAGAGTCACGGGATTGCCCCAAATGGTGTTGTAGGCCAACAGTTCCCGCACCAGTCCGGTGAAGAGGATCACCAGCTCAAAGCCCACAATATAAGTAACCAGCTTGAGCAGCATCTTTCTCTTTTTCAGGTGGAGCAAGCTTTCTTCCGTCTTGCCCACCAGCACCGAGTTGGTTACCAGCAAAGGCAGGAAGATCCCCACCTGCTGGATGTTTCCGGGAAACAAATCCCGCACCCACAGGGAGGTGGGGATAAACACCAGACAAGCCAGCAGCACCGCTGCAATGGCCCGAATGGTGAAAGGGGTCTTTTTGGGCAGAAAAGAGAGCAGCACCACGCTGACAAAGGTGATGACGGCAAAGGCCAAGCCCAGCAGGCAGGCATTTTTCAATGTGGTGGCCGCCACCACAATGGGGGCGATGCACAGTCCCTGGACCAGGACGGTGTTCCGGGTGAAGATATTGTCGTATTCCCGAAATCCTTGGCGGTGCTGTTGATACAAAGCTTTCAGCATGACTTTGCCTCCTTTTTCCGGCTGCGCCACTGGGTGATTTTATGGGACAAGCGCCCGCCCAGCCGGTCAAATTCTTTGGACAGGGGGCTGGCCAGCAACAGTACAAAGCAGAGATCGGTTTCCAGGGCTCCCACGTAGCGGAAGCACATCACCCCTACCCCAACGCCGATGCCGTAAAACACCTGGCCCCAGGAGTTGTTTGGACCGCTCACCGGGTCGGAGGCCAAAAACAGGATGCCGAACAGCAAGATCCCGCTGCTGAGTTCATAGATCATGGAGGGCAAAATCCCGGCGGGCACCCGGGGAAACAACGCGGCAAACACCGCCACTGCCCCTACTGCGGCCACAGTGGTCCGCCAAGGAATGGTTTTCAGCAAACAAAGGGCCACTCCAATCACCAGCAAAGCGGCGATGCAGGTGACCCCCATAGCGCCGGAAAAGCTGCCCAGCAGCAGATCGGTGTAACTGACACTGGGGGTCCCCCCTACCGTCAGCACCGAAGCAGGAGAGGTGGCGAAGGTGATGGAAGAGGTGTCCAGCACCGGTTCCAGCCCCAGATTCTGCCCCACGGCGGGGTAGGACAAGGCATTGCTGCCAAAGGCCAGGCTCACCACAGCCACTCCCAAAGCGGCGGGATTGAAAATGTTCCGTCCGGTACCACCGAAGAGGTATTTTCCAATGAGCAGGCCGGTGACCACTCCGCAGATTACGCCATACCAGCTGATACTCACCGGCAGCAGCAGGGTGATCAATAAAGCGGTGATATAGGAGGATAGATCCCTCTTTTTCCGCTCCAAACCAAACAGAGGGCGGAAAATCAAATCACAAAGGAAGGCGCAGACAAGGCCAATGACAAGCAACAGCGCCGCCCGTCCGCCGTACAGGCAGATGGGTACTGGGCAGAGCAGCAGCAGCGCCGTAAATAACCGGACACACCGGCTTTGGTATTGGGGAGTTAAACTGGGCATAGCAAAAATCCTTTCCCCCTCCTTCTCCAAGGCCGGACAAGCACCTTCCCGGGACGGAAGGAATACACTGTCCTAAGCCTATGCAGAGGAGGAGACGAATTTGAAGATCGAGGCCATTGACGAGGCCACCATCAAGGTGGTGCTCACCAACAAGGAAATGAACGCCTACCATCTGTCCTACGAAACCATGGACAGCAACGACACCGCAACCAAAAAATTGTTGGTGGCCGTGCTGGGACGGGTCAAAGGAAAAACCGACCTGGATCTGGAAAACAGCAGGCTGTTTGTAGAAGCCTACCCTCTTGGCGAAGGCGGGCTGATTTTATATGTAAACTTTATGAAGAACACGGCAAAGCCGGTCCGCAGCAGCGGGCTGAGTGTGCCGCTGGTTTTTTCTTTTCCAAATTTAGAGGCATTGTGCGGGGCTTGTCTGCGGCTGCAAAAGCAGATCCCCCATCTGATTCTGCAAAGCAAACTGTACCGGACCCAGGATGGCTACCAGCTGATTGTCTGGAGCTACTGCCGGCTGGAACAGCGGCTTTTACGTTTCGTTCGAGAATACGGCCGGCTGGCCGGCAAAGGAAATATCGCCAGCGCCTGGACTCGAGAACACGGCAAAGCCCTGTTGGAACAGGACGCCGTATCGGTGATGGCAAAGCTGGGATAACCAAAACCGCTTCCAAAAACAAGTCAAACCGCAAAGCAGGAGGGTGACTAGGCATCACCCTCTTCTTTTTTAGCGATATTCCTGATCCAGCAGCAGCAGCCGGTCAATGACCTCCGCCGGGTTTTCCTGATCAAAGATAAAGGAACCTGCTACCAGCACATTGGCACCTGCGTCGATGGCTACCCGGGCGGTGACGTAGTTGATGCCCCCGTCCACCTGGATGTCCAGATTGGGGTTGATCTGATCCGCCAAACTCCGCAGCAGACGGATCTTGTCCATCATGCTGCTCATAAAGGTCTGGCCGCCGAAACCGGGCTCCACCGTCATGACTAAAATCTGATCCACATCCTGAACATAAGGCATCACCGCCGCCGCAGGAGTAGAAGGCTTAATGGCGATCCCCGCCCGGCAGCCCATGCCTTTGATTTGCGCCACAGTAGCGCCTACGTTGCTCTCACTTTCCAGGTGGAAGGTGATCTGGTCTGCCCCGGCGTCAACAAAACGTTTGGCGTAGTCCAAGGGATGGGAGATCATCAGATGCACATCCAAAAAGGCGTCGGTGGCCTTTCGAGTGGCTTTTAGTACCGGAAACCCAAAACTGATGTTGGGGACGAAATGACCGTCCATCACATCAAAGTGCAGCGCACCGGCATTTTCCACCCGCTTGATCTCTTCCCCCAACCGGCAAAAATCCGCCGAGAGGATAGAGGGCATAATTTTTATCATAACGCTTCCTCTTTTCCGCCATTGACTGGCCATCTACATCTACATCCGGAGCCTTCGCCCGATCTATCTCTGTATATTGTACTAAAAAATGAGGAAAAATGCAAGGGAAACTGTGAAAAAGTGTGTCAAAATCCCAAAGCAGCAATTCTTCTCATAGGAAACGCCCTCGCAACGCTTTTTTGCTGCCCCGTTGAAAAAAGATTATGCAGTACCGAAAACACCTTTATAATAAGGTAGGCACAAAAACAGTTTTCTTGTTGCGGAATCTTAGCAGGCAGCCTGCCCTTTTCACAGTACAATAGACAAAAAGGAGACTCCAGGTTATGAACGCACCCCATCTGACCAAATCGGAACTCAGTTTCTTTGAACAACAGCTTCGCCAGCAGGAATGCAGCGCCGCCACCGTGGAAAAGTACCTTCACGACGCCAGACAGTTTGCCCGCTGGCTGAACAAACGTCCGGTGACCCCCCAATCCACAGCGGAGTGGAAAGATTCCCTGCTCCAGGCCGGCTACGCCCCCAGCACCGTCAACGGAAAAATCGCCGCCATCAACGCCCTGTTCCGGATGTTAAAGTGGGACGACTGCAAGGTGCGGGCCCTCAGGCTGCAGCGGCGGGCCTTCCGGGAGGATGCCAAGGAGCTATCCCGGCAGGAATACCAAAAGCTGGTCCACACCGCTCAAGCCAGCGGGAAACCCGGCTGGCGATTCTATTGGAAGCCATCGGCTCCACCGGAATTCGGGTCAGCGAACTGCGCTATTTCACCGTAGAGGCAGCCCGGCAAGGCTTCGCCCAAATCTCCCTGAAGGGAAAGATCCGCACCATCCTGCTGCCGGGGAAACTCTGCCGAAAGCTCTTAAAATATGCCAAAAAACAAAAAATCACTTCCGGCGAGATCTTTCTCACCAGAAGCGG
>DXWR01000318.1 GCA_019416775.1 Oscillospiraceae bacterium
TTGTTGTTGGGCAGCACAAAAACGGTTTGAGCCGGCGTGGCTTCCACCGCATGAAGGATGTCGTCGGTGCTGGGGTTCATGGTCTGACCGCCGCTGACGATCTGATCCACCCCCAAATCCGCAAACAGGCTCTGGACCCCGGCTCCCGCCGCCACCGCCACAAAGCCAAACTGGTTTTTGGGTTCCACCCAAGGCAGCTGGGCTTCCTGGGACTTTTTGGCCTCGGTCTTTTTGGCAGCGTTCTGCTCCCGCATATTCTCCACCTTCATGTTCACCAGGCTGCCGTAGAGAAGTCCTTCTTCAAAGGCCTTGCCGGGGTGGTCGGTGTGCACATGGACCTTGATGATGGAGTCGTCGTCCACCACCACCACGCAGTCGCCGATGCTTTCCAGATAGGCCCGCAGCGCCAGGGGATCCCGGCTCTCTTTATTTTTGTTGACGATAAATTCGGTGCAGTAGGTGAAGTTGATCACTTCATCGTACTGGGCAAAGGGGTTGCTGTCGCTGACCACCGGGGCTTTGGGCTTTTCGCTTTGGAGGGTGTACCCTTCCTTGCCGTGGAACACCACCTGCATTCCCTGCAAAATGGTGTATAAGCCCATCCCGCCGGCGTCCACTACACCGGCCTTTTTCAACACCGGCAGCAGTTCGGGGGTCTGATCCAAGGCCTCCTTGGCCGCAGAGACGATGACGTCGAACACCTCAATGGCGTCCTTGCCCTCCATGGCGGCGTCTTCCCCCGCTTCCCCGGCCAGCCGGGCCACGGTGAGGATGGTGCCTTCGGTGGGGTTCATCACCGCCTTATAGGCTCCTTCCACCCCCAGCTTTAAGGCGTAGGCCACGTCGGAGCCATTGGCTTGTTCCCTGCCCTTCAGTCCCTTGGAAAATCCCCGGAACAGCAGGGAGAGGATGACGCCGGAATTTCCTCTGGCACCTCGCAGCAACGCCGTGGCAAAGGCCTTGGCCACTTCCCCCACCGGGGCCGTGTCCTCCAATGCCTCCACCGCTTTTTTGCCGCCCTGCATGGTCATGGACATATTGGTGCCGGTGTCGCCGTCGGGCACCGGGAAGACGTTGAGCTCATCCACCTTGGATTTTTCGTTGATGATATGGTTGGCGGCGCTAACCACCGCCTGAGCAAACAAACTGCCGCTGATATTCATGCGCGATGTTCCTTTCCTGCTCCTTGACTGCTTTACTGTTTCAGGCCGTCCACATAGACATTGACCCGCAGCACCCGAATGCCGGTGGTATCCTCTACGGTATAGGTAACTTTATTGATAATGCTTTTTACAATGGCGGAAATGTTGGTGCCGTACAGCACAATGATGTGCAGATCAATCAGCAGCCCGTCATCCTTGCTGCGCACCCGAATGCCGCGATCCAGCGCATCGGTTTTGCTGTGGTACAGTTTTGCCAGCGGGCCTTTTTGGGTTGGAGTCACTGCCATGCCTGCCACGCCGAAGCAGGAAACCACTGCCCGTCCCACCAGATCTACCAAATAACTGTGGGAAACCCGAATGGTGCCCAGATGATTTTCTAATGTGACCAAAATGATCGCCTCCCTGGACTTGATACTTGCTACAAGTATACACGTTTTTAACAAAAAACGCAAGTATTCCCTGGGATTTCCTCCTTCTTTTTCAGATGCCGCGCATATTTTTCCCCTTTGGAGCGATACTAATTCCGGCAATGGGGAAAAAGCCCTTTTTGATGGAACAAACCGCTGCGTTTGCTTTTTCCCCATGGCACAGAAGCCGCCCGTTTTCTTGGGGCGGCTCTCATTTTGGTTGGAACAGGAACATCAAAAACCCGTCAGCTGCTTCTTCTCTGCTTGAGCTGAAGCCGCAGCTTATCGGCGATCAAGGCAATGAATTCACTGTTGGTGGGCTTGCCTTTGCTGCCCTGAATGGTATAGCCGAAAAATTCGTTGAGGGTGTCCACATCCCCCCGGGAAAAGGCCACTTCAATGGCATGGCGGATGGCCCGTTCCACCCGCTGGGTGGTGGTGCCGAACTTTTCCGCAATGGTGGGGTACAGCATTTTGGTCACATAGTTGATCATGTCGCTGTCCTGGATGGTCAAAAGGATGGCCTCCCGTACATAGGCGTACCCCTTGATGTGGGCGGGCACCCCCATTTTGTGAATGATGTCGGTGACCATCACCTCCAGATCCCCCTGAGTGGCGTCCATCCCCACCGTCCGGTAGCTGCCCAGGTGCCGGGAGAGATTGACCACCCGGTCCTTCAAATATTCCAGATCAAAGGGCCGCAGCAAATACCCCGCCGCACCGTGGCTCATGATCTCCTTTTCCACATGGCTGTTGTCGTAGGCGCTGGTGACCAAAAAGGCCGGCGCCGGGGTCAGGGTTTTGGCAAAGGACAAAATGCCGATGGCGTCGATATGAGGCATATAACACTCCATCACCACAATATCCGGCCGGTACTGCAAAATCCCCTGATACACCTCCATGCCGTCTTTTGGCACTGTTTTTACTTCCAAATCCTCTTTTTGCAGCATTTCCTTGCAGATCAATCCGTAATTTAAGGTGTCGTCTCCGATCAAAACCTTCGCCAGTTGTTTCATCTCAGAACCTCTTTCCTTCCGTGCCTTCCCTTGCTGCCGGTTTCCGACAGGGGGAAGAAGTATCTCATCTGGTTTCGTTTCCTAATATTACCATATTTTTCCAGTTAGTTCAAGGGGAAAATTCCGGTTTGGGGAAAAATTCGCCAGGGCATACCGGCGGGGGACGGAATTTGAAACAGTCTGCCGGAACAAGCCGTCGAAGAAGGGAAAGAAAGGGAAAAGCCCGTTGAATTTTGTGCCGGACCCGCTTCAGGACATTTGCTTCCCCTAGAACAGCGTGCTATACTAAACCAAAAGAAGGAGGTCCCCCTATGAAGCAGATTGCAATTATTGACGACGATATGGCCATTGGGAATATGTTGGAAGAGGTGCTGACCCAGGAAGGCTACGGGGTGCTGCGGGCCTATTCCGGCACCGAAGCCCTGTATTTGCTGGAGCAGAACCAGCCGGACTTGGTGCTGCTGGACCTGATGCTGCCGGGGTTATCCGGCGAAGAAGTGCTGCCTAAGATCCAGGGGATCCCGGTGATTGTCCTCAGCGCCAAAGGACAGGTGCAGGACAAGGTGGATCTGCTGCTGAAGGGGGCGGCGGACTATCTCACCAAGCCCTTCGACGTCCGGGAACTGCTGGCCCGGATCACGGTGCAGCTGCGCCGGCCCAATGCCGCCGGGGAGGCTTTGGTGTGGGGGGACCTGTCCCTCCATCCGGACACCCACCAGGTGACCATCCGGGGGCAGGAAGTCCATCTCACCAAAACGGAGTACGGCATTCTGGGGATCCTGTTGGAACACCCCAAACAGGTGGTGACCAAATCGGTGCTGCTGGACCGGATCAGCCGGGAAACCCCGGACTGTGTGGAAAGCTCCCTGAAGGTTCACGTCAGCAACCTGCGTAAAAAGCTGCGGCAGGTGGGGGGCCGGGAGTACATCGAAACGGTCTGGGGCATTGGGTTTACGTTGGCGCAACAGCCCTGATCCTGGGACTCTGTCCCCCTAGTTTTCCAAAAATTCCATATTGGAGAAAATGGCTTCCATAGTGTGGTTGTCGTAATTTTCGTCCAGCCATTGAGCCGCCGGAGTTTCCCGCGCCACACCCTGCAGCCGTTCCTCCCAGCGCATGACGGCGAGGGAGGTCACCAACAAGTTTACCGCCATAAAAACAGACAACACGGCGCAGGCGATGTTCCAGCCCTTTCCCGTTCTTTTTGCAAAAAACCGATTCAGCCATGGGAACAACAGCCGGACAAAAGCCAGCCCCAACAATCCCCAAAGCACTGCCATCTGCAAGCAAACCCGTCCTTGAAGGTTGAAGGGCTGATCGCTGTAATCCCAGGAAACCGAGCCAAAACACAGCTCCTGGAACAGGCTGCCCAAATATTCCACCACCGTTCCGGAAAGGGAAAAGACAAAAAATTGAACCAGCGGATTTTGATCTTTCAGCGGCACCGACAAAAGATAAGCCGCCACCCCGCCTAAGCCGTAAATAATGCAGAACGGACCCCAAACCGTGGCGGAGTGATTGATCCAATGTCCATCCCAAAGCAGGCTCCACAGCCCTTCCAGGAAAAATCCCAGAATGCTGCCGATGAAAAACAGCCAAAACAAAATGGGGTAACTGATCTTCGCCTTCGGCTCTTGGGTTGGCGTTGAAACAATAGATTGAGAAGGGGATTGTTTTACCACTTCGCTCATGATACACATCTCCTGGTTCGACGAAATTCGACTTTATTTTAGTCTCAACCTATGTCTCTTTTATGAACCCCTTCCGAATAGTTTGGAAACGAACCAATGGAATCTTAACCAAATCTTAACCTTTTTCTTTACCAGAACTTATCCTTTGGCTGTTATGCTGAAGGCAGAAATCCAAAGGAGGTAAGAACCATGGAAGATTGTTTGAAGGTACAGGGCTTGACCAAGCAGTACCGCAAATGCCGGGCCTTGGATAACCTGTCCCTGCACATCCCCCAAGGCGCCATCTACGGCCTGGTGGGGAAAAACGGTTCCGGAAAAACCACCTTGATCCGCCTGATCTGCGGCTTGCAGCAGCCCACCGCCGGAGAGTATTCCCTTTACGGGGTCAGCTGCAAGGACCCCGCCATTGCCAAATGCCGCAGGCGGATGGGGGCGGTAGTGGAAACCCCTTCCATCTACCGCAATATGACCGCCCGGGAAAACCTGGAACAACAGTACCGGATCCTGGGCATCCCCACCAACCAAGGCATAGACGAACTGCTGAAGCTGGTGGGGCTGGCGGACACCGGCAGAAAAAAAGCCAGCCACTTTTCCCTGGGGATGCGCCAGCGGCTGGGCATTGCCATTGCCCTGGCCGGTGACCCGGACTTTCTGGTGCTGGACGAACCGGCCAACG
>DXWR01000319.1 GCA_019416775.1 Oscillospiraceae bacterium
ATAGTACACTACGCGAATTTTATCGGATTCTTTCTCCATTTTCTTGTAATATTTAAAGGTCTCATCTTCCGTGCTGTTGTTCTCTACAATAATTATTTCATAATTAGGGTAGGTAGCCTTCTTTAACAGTGATTGCAGACAAATATCCAGATCACTGATATGATCTTTATTCGGAATGATAATCGAAATCAGCGGCTTTTCTTCCCAGTGATAATCGGCGCGAAAAATGCCAGGAATCTGACAATGACTCACCGTCACAGGCAGACCAACACGGTGGTAATGGGCCTCTACTGCCCGTTTTCCAGCATCAAACGCATACCATTTGCTTTCCGGGTTTTCAGCAGTCGAATCCATATGTGCGCGCCAGTGATACAGCACTTTTGGAATATGGTGGATATGATGCGCTTTTTCAACACACCGGAGCACAAAATCATAGTCCTGAGAACCATCAAATTCACGCCGCAACATTCCAACTTGATCTAACAGCGAGTGCTTCACAACGCAAAGATGGCAAAAATAATTTGTAGACCGAAGTAAATCTAAATTAAAATCCGGTTTAAAATGGGGCATAAAGTAAGTGTTGCCATCACCAGTTACCTTATCTTCATCGGTATAAATCATATCGATGTCCGAAGATTCATTCAAGGCTTTTACGCATTCAAACAATGCGTTTTCTGCTAGTAAATCATCATGGTCTGCAAAAGCAATAAAATCGCCGGTAGCATGCTGAATTGCAATATTGGTATTATCGGAAATCTGTAGAGGAGTTTCACTATAATACACATGAATGCGCGGATCTTCTGCTGTTACTTTTGTCAAAAACTCTTTCAATGGTGTATCTTTACCGCTGCCATCGGAAAAACACAATTCCCAATTGGAATAAGTTTGTTTTTGAATGGATTCAATTAATAACTGCAAGAAGTTTTCCGGGGTTTTATAAAGTGGTATTACAAAACTGATTTTAGGCTCATAAGGAAACTTTGTGTTGCGCTGCTGTTCAAGTTGTTGTTGTGTTGGAAGATGGCGCAACCGCCAAGTAGTATAGTCAATGCGTCCAGGCGCCGGTTTCCCTGCCAAACGGGCAGAAACTGCGTGGAAAAAACTTCCCCAGCCATAGTGCTTGATATAGCGCGCCGATTTCTGTGCATAATGACCGGTCACTAGATTTTTCATCTTGCGCAGGGCACGTCCCGAAAAAGAATTTTGATAATTCCACATCCGTTGTAATTCTTTCATCTGTAACGGATAAGATGTTTGATGCACATCCCCATCGGAAAATACCAATGTTACTTTATCGACAGCAGCATCATTCACATGGAGCGAAAACCCGCAACGATCCAGGGCATTGCTCCCGCGATAGGAAGAGCTAACGTCTTTGCGTAAAATCCATTGGATGGTATGAGGTATATCATTTCCCTTGTCATCTTTCAATGAAACATTTACTGGACTAGGAGACAATACCCAACCTTGAATTGTTGGACTTCCATCAGCAAAAGTAACACTATCTACACAACTCGGCAATTTTCCTTGTTCTTGCTTTAGCTCTGCAATCGGCAGTAGAAAGCTGGTATATACATGCTGGCTCCCATTGGCGATTGTTTCAATGCAAAGTTCTTTTTCTTCCGTAAAATCAGAAGGGAGTTTCGCTTGAATCAACCACAGCTTTTTTGCAGTGCCTCCTAAAGTTTTAATTAAAAGCCGACTTTCCACATCGTCGAAATATTCCATGGTTTGATCTAAAATATGATTTCCGATGATAATTTTAACGCGATTTTCTTGCAAATTATCTTCTGAAAACCAGCCAGTTATATTAAGAATTTGACTATCTTTTAAATCAAGCCAATAACGAATTACATGAAAAACATCGACAAAGTGATTACTCTCTTGCGCGCTCATCATTTTAAGACTCCTTCCGGTTTTTTGATCTGTTCCAGGATCAACCGCCAAAATGTTTATATGCTTCGCAGACTTCCGCCATTTCACCGATCATCTTCAGATGACCGTGATCCAACCATACCACGCGGTTGCACATCCGCTGGATTTGATCAATGGAATGGCTCACCATAATGACAGTGGTGCCGGAGCTGAGCATATGATTGATGCGGTCTTCACATTTTGCTTGAAACAAGAAATCTCCTACCGACAAAATTTCGTCCACAATCAAAATGTCCGGCGTCACCATTGTAGCAATGGAAAAAGCCAAACGAGCCAGCATACCGGAAGAAAAATTCTTGATGGGTACATCCTGAAAGTTCTGAAGCTCGGCAAAGTCGATGATTCCATCGTACTTGTTGCGCAGAAAATCGGGGCTGTAGCCCAATACTGTGCCGTTAAGGAAAACATTTTCCCGGGCAGTTAAGTCCATATCAAAGCCTGCGCCCAACTCAATCAACGGAGCAATGCTGCCGTGAATGGTGACACTGCCCTCACTGGGGGCCAAAATACCGCTGACCACTTTCAGTAATGTGGATTTTCCGGCGCCGTTTAACCCCACAATGCCGAACACATCCCCTTTGTAAATGTCCAGGCTGATGTGATCCAACGCCACGAATTTCTGAATCTGAAGCTGTCCCTTGACTTTACGGATAAAGTATTCCTTAATGTTATCCACTTTTTCCGAGGCGAGATTGAAATTCATGGTCACATCTCGGACCTCTACCATAGTTTGCTTTTCTTCCATGTTCTCTCCCTCCAACCGTCAAATATGCAGAATAAAGTTTTTCTGCAATTTTTTAAACACCAGACAACCCAACAGCAAGCTGACTGCGCCAATCACCAAACAGATCAGGTTCTCCATCAAAGAGGGAAGAGTATTGTACATTAAAATATCACGAAAATAATTGACGTAAGAGTACATGGGGTTAATCCGCAAAATCCAGTGGAAACTGCCCAAAATGTTTTCCGGATAAAAAATGGGAGTAAAATACATCCAGGCCGTGAGAACCACGCCGTAAAGATGCTCAATATCCGAAAAATACACCACAGCAGCGCTGAGCATCAAGCTGATCCCCAAGCTGAACATGATCACGTAGGCGAAGCAGAGGGGAAACAAGGTAACGGTAATGGTGACAGGAGTTTGGGTCACCAACACAATAAAGATCAATGCGATACAGCTAAATCCCATATTTACACAGCTGGACAACACCTTTTGCAGCGGGAAAATATACTTAGGAATATATACCTTCTTAATCAGCGCCGCATTGCCGGTAATGGCAGACATGGACATACTGGTGCTTTCACTGAAAAAGCTCCAGATCAACTGTGCCGAAAGATAATATACAGGGAAGTTGGGAATGGCAAACCGGAAAAATTGAGAAAACACCGCTGTCATGACCAACATCATCAGCAAGGGATTCAACACACTCCACAGCATACCCAGCACACTGCGGCGGTATTTTACTTTGATGTCTCGAGAGACGAGATTCATCAGCAAAAAGCGATATTTCATAAATACGGCTAGGGTCTTGTGCATCCAATCAACCTTTCGTCTTATCGTTCTTTTCTTTCTTCCAATCTTTCCATAGTATAGCACAGCAGCCAGGAGAAGTAAAGAAATTATTCTGGACTGCTGTGCTGTTTTTCCATTTGCAGCTTCTTATGAGACCGGCAAAAAGCGATGGCGTACACCTTTTCCGCACCGGCATAGCGCAATAAGCGAGCGGACTCCAACAAAGTGCTTCCGGTGGTGACCACATCATCCACCAGCAAAACCGTCTTTCCTTTAAACTCGTCCGGGCGGTGAAGCACCAGCCGCTGCCGTAAATTCTCCCGGCGTTGCTTTGCGGAAGACAGGGTGTGCTGCCGGCGGGTAAGCCAACGCTTGGAAAGATACCTTATCCGGTATGGAATACCGGTACGTTTGGAGAGGTATTTAGCCAGCAGCACTGCATGTTCCCCGCTTTCCTGCAGCAGTTTGGGCGCAGAAGGGGCGGGAAGGATCAGATCAAAGGGAATTAATGTCCAATCCTCTTCCTCCATCCAAGCAAACATCATCCAGGCCATGGTTTTAGCGGCGGAGGGACGAGCTCCGCTTTTCAATGCCAATACCGCTTCTTTTCCGCCGTGATGATAGTTTACCCGGGCGATCAAGCCATCCAGCAGGAAATCCCCCGGCTCACAAATACAGGGAGACTCCCCGCAGAGAGGACATTCCCAAAACCAGTGTTCCTCCATTTCCCTGCCGCAATCCGGGCAGTACCATTGATCGGAAGGAAGGGCTTTGCCGCAAAAGACACAATGCCGCCCAAACAGCAAAAATTGCAGATACTCCAACGGATTATTCCACACTCTTCAAGCTCTCCACCATATCGATTTTCTTCAGCTTATAGTGCATGATGAAATTCACCAGCACCGCAAATAAAGCAGTGAGCAAGCCGGAGAATACAAAGCTCCAAACATCGGTGGCCCGGTTAAACCGCACCACGTCCACCTCCACCATCTCCAGGATATACTGGGTCAAAGCCACGCCAAGGGCCAGTCCCACCACAATGCCGCAGAGGGTGCAGACAATATTCTCCCGATAAACATAGGCACTGACCTGCGAGTCATAAAAGCCCAGCACCTTGATGGTAGCCAATTCCCGCTTCCGCTCGGCAATGTTGATGTTGGCCAGATTATACAGCACCACAAAAGCCAAAGCTCCCGCGCTGACAATAATGATGATAACCACATAGTTTAAGCTGGTAAGCATATCCTGGAAGCTCTCTTCTATATCCGATACCAAACTCAATCCTAAAATATTTCCGGTATCCATTAGAGCCTGGGAAATGGCCTGGCCGTCCGCCTCATCATCAAAGGTGAGGTAAAGGTTGGTGTAAGAGGGGGCTTCGCCAAACACGTCCTGATAATATTGACCGTCCATATAGATATAGTTTCCGGCGTAGTTTTCTGTTAAGGCAGACACCTTCACATCCAAAGTGCTGCCGTCGCCGGGATCTATTTGGATGTTGTCCCCTACCTGTACATTCAACAGCTCCGCCAATTTTTCATTGATCACGGCGCCGTTGGAGGTCAAGGGAACCGTTTCCTTGGTATCCTTATCCCGCAGCACAATATACTGCCGCATACCGCCGGTGCGCTGGGGTACCACCACGGTAGTGCTTACCAAGGTGTCTTCCCCCACGCTGTCCACAGTGCGGCTGGCAAAATACATGGCACTGTCTACGCCGTCAATGGCCAAAACCTGATCTTCCAACTCCTCTTGAGCCGTTTCATCCAGATCCCCAGAAGTGACGCTGACAGCATCGTAAACGAAAAGTTCACCAAACTGAAGATCCAAAATGCTGGTGATGGAGTAGCGGATACCAAATCCGGCCATCAGCAATGCAGTGCAGCCTGCAATTCCCACAATAGTCATCAGCACCCGCTTCTTGTACCGGAAAAAGTTTCGCATGGTAACTTTCCAGGAGAAGGACAGATGATTCCAAATGGGCTTGATCCGTTCCAGCAAAATCCGTTTGCCGGCTTTGGGGGCTTTGGGGCGCATCAGTGCCGCCGGATATCCCCGCATCTGCCCATAGCAGGCTAACACCGCCGTCAAGCAGGTGCAGCCAATACTTACTGCTGCACAGCCCAACAGGTAATCCAAATGAACCGGAGTCATGGCACGAGGAAGGATGTACATCATGCCGTAAGCATTAAAGATCACCAAGGGGAAAATCCATTCGCAGAGCAAAACTCCTAAAACACTGCCGGTTAAGCTGGCTAAGGTGGCGTAAATCAAATATTTTTTCATGCCATCCAGCCGCCGGTATCCCAACGCCTGGTAGGTGCCGATTTCGGTGCGGTGTTCCTCCACCAAACGGGTCATGGTGGTGAGGCAAACCAGAATCGCCACCAAAATAAAGAAGACGGCGAAGACGTCAGAGATTTTATCCACCCGCTGGGCGTCTTCTTCAAAGTCGGAGTAGCCGTTATAGTTGCCGCGATCTTGGACATACCACACCGGTTCGGCCAAATCGTTGATCTGGGCCAAAGCATCGTCCAACTGCTGCCGGCCTTCCTCCAACTGCGCCTGCACCTGGGCGGCGGATTCGTTGTACTGGGCCAAACCCTGATCATATTCCGTCTGGCCCTGATCCAGCTGCGCCTGGGCATCGTCTAACTGCTGCTGACCGGATTCCCGCTGTTGTTCCAGCAGGGCGACACCATCGTAGTAATCTCCCCAGCCGCTGGTAATCTGCTGCTGGGCTTGGTTGATCAGTTCCATACTCTGGGCCAGTTGGTCCGCCGCAGAGGACTGGATACCGGAAATGGTAGTGGACACCCGATTTTGGAGGGTATCAATCAAATCCTGAATGGTTTGCTTTTGCTGGTCAAACGTGGCCTGAACTTCCTCGGTAGGCAGTCCCTGCTGGGTGAGCTGGTCGATGGTTTCCTGGCACTGCCGGTCCAGTTCCTCCAAACGCTGCTCAAACTCCGCCACCAATTTGTCCACTTCCGACTGGACCATGGTCATTTGTGTTGTGGAGGAAGCCACGTTGGCCTGGGCCACCGCTTTTTGGACACTGAGCTCAATTTGGGCCTGCTCCAACTGGGTCCTGGCTTCGTTTAAGCTCCGCTCCCCCTGCTGAATGCCCTGCTCGTACTGCTGGGTGGCCTGCTCCAGCTCCGCTCGGCCGGATTCCAGTTCCAACCTTCCTGCTTCCAACTGGTTCCAGGCATCCTGAAGCTGGGCTTGAGCTTCGGCTGCGCCTTGGTCAAACTCCGCTTTGCTTTCATTGTAGGCATCCATGGCCTGGTCTTTGATTTGCGGGAGACGGATTGCCGCCCGTTCTTCCCCCCATTGCTCCAACTGATCTGTAGCTTGGGTGATGAGAGCGTCGTATTCATCACTGTAGCCGTTTAAATCTGCGGCGCCGTCAATCCGCACATAACAGTTGGTGTAGTAATCGCTTTGGAAATTTTCCTCCGGGATGTAGTAGTAAGCGGACAAAGTGCCGCTGCCGATGGTGGTGCTGCCCCGTTGATAATTGATATAAAGAGGGCTTTCCACCACTCCAACTACGGTGTAGGAGGTGTTGGTGAGCTGATCGGATAATTCCGAATCTTCCAAAAAGAAGGATACGGTGGTATTCAGGGCATCTTCATTGCTGGTACCCAAAGAGCCCCGGTCCACCACACATTCATTGGCAGATTCCGGCAAACGTCCCGCCACCACAGTAAGCTGATTGAGAGTGTCGCTGGGGCTGTACGAGTACAGCCGCACCGCCGAATCACTGCCGTCGTCGGTGGTTTCATTGCTGGAAAACACATCGCAGTAATAAGAGGGCTGGACCTGGGACACATAGGACTGCTGCTCCAAATCTTCCACATCTTCATCGGTAATGCCGTAGGTGCACAGCAGGTTGAAATCACTGAGCTGGGTATCCCGATAATAGTTTTCCGCCGTAAGCTGCATATCCGGACTGGCTACTTTAATGCCGGAATAAAAGCCGCTGCCCAAAGCGATGATGGCGAAAATGGCCAAAAACTGCTGCTTTGTTTTCCATATTTCCCGGAAGGAGTCCTTCCATAGTTTCTTACGCAGACGCAATGCCACCACCCCTTACCATTCGATTTCTTCCACCGGAGTGGGGCTGGGGTTGGTGACGATGCTGGATACCTTGGCATTGCGCATGGTAATCACCCGGTCCGCCATGGGGACAATGGCCTGGTTGTGGGTGATGACAATAACGGTCATACCGGTGCTGCGGCAGGTATCCTGCAGCAGTTTTAAAATCGTCTTTCCGGTATTGTAGTCCAATGCGCCGGTGGGCTCGTCGCAGAGCAATAGTTTAGGATTTTTGGCCAATGCCCGAGCGATGGAAACCCGCTGCTGTTCTCCGCCGGAAAGCTGGCTGGGGAAATTGTTCATCCGATCCCCCAGCCCTACCATCTGGAGCACCTGCTCCGGATTCATGGCATGACGGCAGATCTCAGTGGCCAGTTCTACATTTTCTTTGGCAGTTAAGTTCTGCACCAGGTTGTAAAACTGAAAGATAAAGCCAATGTCGTAGCGGCGGTAATCGGTGAGCTGCCGGCGGTTATACGCGCTGACCAAGGCCCCGTCTACGATGATTTGGCCTTCATCGCAACGGTCCATGCCTCCTAAAATGTTTAGTACAGTGGTCTTTCCGGCGCCGGAAGAGCCCACGATAACTGCGAATTCGCCTTTTTCAATGGAGAAGGTAACGTGGTCGTTGGCAGTAATGGTGACTTCTCCCATTTGATAGCGTTTACACACATCTTTACATTCCACGAAAGCCATGGTACGGCCTCCTTTCTGCATACAAATCATTCCTAGTTTTTATTGTAACGCAAAAGTGTGAAAAGATGGTAAACAAACTGGAAACTCTGCTCTTTTGCTCACAAATATTTATCCGAATGATGGCGGTAAAGAGTAAATACCATCCGTTTCGACCAAAAATTATAGACAAACACCGCAATGGATACGGGTAGATTGGCCCAAGCCGCTGGAATTTCCAGTACCTCTACCGCCAAATGCAGCAGCAGCCAGTTCAGCAGCAAAGCACCCACGCCTGCCAGCAAAAAAAGTCCGATTTGAAAAGAGGTTTGCTTGGAGCGGCGACGAAACACAAAGGTTATACACAGCAGGTAATTCACTCCCAATCCTGCCAAAAAGGCAATTCCTTTCCAAAGCAGATACCACTCTTCCCCAAACAGCCAAAGCAGCAGCAAATAAAGCAGATAATCCACTGCAAAGCCGGAAAAACCCGCCACCGGGTAACGGAGCAATTCCCGATAATTTTCCTTTTTCATCAACCGCTTTACGGTTTTGTGCAAAAAATGTCTCACCATCTACCTTCCCTTTCCCCTCCATGAAAATAGAAAAAGCAGCCCGTTCCTCAGGCTGCTTTTCTTTACTTTTTCTTTTTCCCGATGCCGGCCATTTTATAGATTGCAATGCGTTTCATAATATAATTCCAAACCATCACAATCAGCACCACCGGCAGGTTGGCGATCCAAGCCGGAATTCCCAACAGATCCACAGCAATCCAAATCAACAAAGCATTTAAGCCCAAACCCACAACGCTGGAGCCGAAAAACACCGCAATCTGGGCCGGGGACTGCTTTTTGGCATCCTGGAACACGTAATAAAGGCAGAGAACATAGTTGACAAATACCGAAACAGCAAAGCCCAGGATCTTGCCCCAAAGATAGGCGCCGTCTCCAAAGATCCAAATCACCGCCAGATAAATCAAGTAGTCCACCACAAACCCCGCCACACCGGCTACGGCAAACCGAAACAGTTCCATCAACTTAGAATTGGTAACGATCTTACCGATGATCGGGGTATCCTTGAATTTTTCTTCTAATTTCATCCGGAGCTTCCTCCATCCATCTTCGCACAGTATTTTAGAAACAC
>DXWR01000032.1 GCA_019416775.1 Oscillospiraceae bacterium
GGAAAGGCGAAGGCTTTCAGCCAACGTTTGGGCAGTACGAGATAAAACCCAATGGCCAGCAGCTCTTCTCCCAACAGAACCAGCATCTCTTGGCTGATGGAAATAATCAGGGCTAAAAACAAAGAGGTAATGAAAAACACCAATAGCTGTACTGCCTTGCCCACCGACTGGAATAAACTGCCCAAAAATGCGCTGCAGGCCAGCACCAGGCAGGTTTCCAGCAATCCCGCAGAGTAGCAGCAACAGGCCAAGGTCAAGGTTACGCTGTACACGCTGGCGCCCTGTACTCCAAACTGCACCATTACCGCCAATAAAAGGGCAATGGCGGCCACCATCCCCGGCTGAATCTGGTAGATGGAAAAAGACAATGTGGACAAAAACACTAGCACCAATAAAAAAATACCGCCGATCAGCTGCCGCTTGTCACTCCAAACCAGGCGTCCCTCCTGCCACCCCAACCGGGAAGCACACCGGCAGAAATAGCCAAAAGACAGGATCAGAATCAGTTCGCAGAGCTGCAAAAAGGTGAGCACCATATTATCCTGCTCCAAAGCAATCTGAACGGCAAAAGCCAAGCCGGAGGCCGCCCCTCCGCAAAGCAGCCCACACCAGCCGGTTTTTCCAAAGCGAAACCGTCCCAGCATCCAGCGCAGCAGAACACAAAACCCAAGAAAGCAAAGGTAATAGGTGCGGCTGGTTTGCAGATCCGCCCACAACAATCCCAACAAGCACCCAAACCCGCTGGGAAACAACAAATATCGGGGAACACCGCACACCAAAGACAGGCCAAACGGCAGGGTCAACCCCAGCAGTTGGCAGTGACTGAGAAGAAACCCAAAACAGATGCTCAGCAGCACCATCACCCGCTGGGACGGGGACAGCGCTTTGGAATGGATCTTTGCCAAAACCTTCATCTTTTCCGCCCTCCTGGGACAAGTATAGTCCTTTGCAGGAAAACTTTCTGTCACTTGCTTGGGGGCATTCCGGCCGGAAAAAGAGGATGTTTTGAAAAAGGAGTCTCCTTCCCAGCGATTTATTGAAAACCGACCCGGATTCTCTGGGACAGGATAGATAAAAGGATAAAAGAAAACCGCCTGCTGAATTTTGCAGCAGACGGTAATTTTGACGCAATATGCAGTTTTATTTGATGGTGCGGGTCTTGCCCTTTTGTTTGGGCGCTTTGGTTTCCACTGTCACTTCCCGGGTACCCATATCCTCAAATACCGGCTCCAATGCTTCGGGATTTTTGGGATGGAATTCATCGGGGCGTTCCTGCTCGGTCTGTTCATAATATGGCGCAATCACGAACTTATCCACCAATTTGTAAGAGTTAAACAAGATGATAAAGCACATCAAGGCCGGATAAATACAAGCCATCAAGAACAGGAACACCAAAAAGGTGACACCCAAATCCACCGTCAAAAAGGCGGCAAGCAGCAGAGCGGTAACACCAATGGTGAACAGGAAGGTGAAAATATTGGTCTTCAATCCGGCAAAGGCAAAGATAATGCTGTTTTTAAACATGGGCCAGTATTTCTGATCCAAAATCGGCACCATGGTAAGCATATAGCAGAAAGACAGGTAGAACACAAACATAAAAAACAAGCAGAATACCAACATGACGGTCATAAAGGTATTCCCTTGGCCGGCCTGGTCAAGGTAGTAAGTAAAGGCGGCGGCCAGTGCGGCAAAAATCACCAGATACATATAAAACATCAGAATGCCCTGACGGAAACTGTTTTTAAACGTTTCCAAAAAGTCGTCTTTTAGAAAAACCGGACGCTGCAGCGCATAGTTGTTCAGCACCTGGCACATGGCGCAAAGACCGGGCCCTACCGGGATCAAAGCCACTAAAAAAACGCCGATCCAAACAAGGTCATTGAGGTGGAATCCGTTAATCAAATCAAATCCGTTGAATACCGAGACGAAAAAGAGAATGACAAACGGCAGCAAAGTCACAAAAAACATCAGATTGACCAAGCAAATACTCCAAAACTTCCGAAAAAACAAGTCAAAGAAAAGAAAAAAGCGTTTCTTTTCCGGTTGGTTTTTGTCCACACCCTTTCCCGTTCGGGTTGGGTTAAAAATTTTCAACGCCATAGTTGTTGAACACTCCTTGATTTAAGACGAAAAGAAATGATAGCAAAACAAAATACCCTGATCCAGCAATGTGCCGATGAGTAAAATTCCCAGCAACAATCCATGCTTTACACAGTATAGCCGCACATGGCTCATTTGAGGGCGCAGCTCCTCCGTTTGGAAGGCCCGAAGAAGCAGCATAGAAAACCGCAGCCCTTCCTTTGCGCTGATCAGCAGCACAAACATCCCCACCAAACCGGAAGGAATCACCAAAAGCAGCGCTTGCCCGGCGCCGGCCCAGCCTTGTTCCAAGCAAAGAGAGCAGATCAAGCTGCCAAGCCCGATCCCTTTACAGAGCACCGCTGCCAGAATCACAGGCTGTCCGATGGCCCAAAAACCGCAGAAAAAGGTGACAGCCAAGAACAACAGCCAAGTCAATAAGTACCATCCGGCGCTTTGATACCAAGGAAGGGAAAACCGGGAAGCATTCGCTTGCAATAGCGCTGAAAACTGCTCCATTCCGGATTGCCAGCCCATTCTGGCACAAACTGCACCAAACAGTAGGCCAAATCCCATCCACAAAGCTAATCCCTGAAATAGCGAAATGCGAAAATGGCCCAGAATCTTGCGCTGTTTTGCCACTGAATTTGATTTCACCATAGACTCGCCCCTTTTTGTTTTGGTCAAGCCTATGCAACGGGACAGGCATTTATGCCCTTAGTCCTGATCAGCCAGTGCAGCCTGAATCATAATGGCGCATTCCAACCGCTTCTTTTCCAGTTCGCAGGAGATCCGGTGAGATTTTCGCACATCTCCAGCGTACTGGAGGCTGTTGGCGTTGCAGCCGCCGGAGCAGTAGAATTTTGCCCAGCAGTGTTTGCAGTCCTCTTTGGTATAGACGTTGGTTTTAGCAAAGTAATCCTTTTTTTCCATGTCCAAGGACTGATCCAGCACACTGCCCATCTTCCAATCCTCCATGCCCACAAACTGGTGGCAGGGATATACATCCCCTTCCGGGGTAACGGCCACATATTCATTGCCGCAGCCGCAGCCCCGCAGCCGTTTGATGGCGCAAGGACCCTGGTCCAGATCAATCATAAAGTGGAAGAAGTTGAACTTTTTGCCTTCCTTTTTCAGCTGAAGCACCGTTTTCGCCAGAGTTTCATATTCCTCGAAAATCCGGGGGAGATCTTCTTCGGTGATGGCATAGTCCTTGTATTCCGGGCTGACCACCGGCTCCACCGACACCTGATCAAAGCCTAGATCAAAGAGATGGAGCACATCCTGGGTAAAGTCCAGATTCTTCTTGGTAAAGGTGCCACGAACATAGTATTGATTGCGGTTATCGGGACATTTCCGCCGGGCTTCCACCAATTTTTGATATTTGGGGACGATCAAATCATAGCTGCCCTTGCCGTTGACGGTGGGACGAATGGCGTCGTTGATCTCCTTGCGTCCATCCAAACTGAGAACGCAGTTATACATTTCCCGATTGATAAAGTCGATTTTATCATCATCCAGCAGCACACCGTTAGTGGTGATGGTGAAGCGGAAATTTTTCCCGTATTCTTG
>DXWR01000320.1 GCA_019416775.1 Oscillospiraceae bacterium
AATCTGATGAAGTAAACTTCCCTTTAGACAGCGGTTTTCGGATCGCTGTCTTTTTTGTACCGAAATGAAGATAACCTCCGTTAAAATACAGTTCAGGCATGAAACGAGATATGGGATAAGCATTAGACAGATCCCTCAAAAAAGGGTAGAATAAGGATAAAGAAAAAACCGATCCACCCACCAAGGAGGAATCTACTATGAAAATCCAAGACAGAGTCACCTTTGACCAAGAGAATGTATTTGGACTGGGCCAGGAAAACACCGGTTTCGCCCAGTATTTTATCGGCACTTCCTACTTAAACCCCTTGACGAAAGCCGGGGAATGCCCGGTGTTTTTGGCCAACGTCACCTTTGAGCCGGGCTGCCGGAACAACTGGCACATCCACCATGCCAAAACCGGAGGCGGACAGATTTTGATCTGCACCGCCGGCAGCGGCTGGTATCAGGAAGAGGGCAAGGAAGCGGTGAGTCTGGAACCGGGCACCGTCATCGTCATCCCGCCGGAAGTAAAGCATTGGCACGGCGCCAAAGCGGACAGCTGGTTTTCCCACATCGCCCTGGAAGTCCCCGGTACCGAAACCTCCAACGAATGGCTGGAAGCGGTGGACGACGAAAGCTATTCCAAATTAAAGTAATCTCCTTTGGACGCAAGATTGGATTTGGAGGAATGCAGCATGATGAACTATCGTGAAACCGATCCGGAATTTTCCCAACGGATGGAACACTTTGCCTTTGAGGAAGTAGTGAACCAAGAAGGCCAGCAGCTGGATGAAATCACCCGCCATCTGGCCATTTTAGCCACCCTGATGGGCTGCCAAGGCAAGGAATTATTTGCCTGGGAGCTGGAACAGGCTCTGGATGCCGGAGTCAGTCCGGTAATGGCCAAGGAAGTGGTATACCAGGCGGTGGATTATCTGGGGATGGGCCGGGCCCTTCCCTTTTTGGACATCACCAATCAAGTGCTCACCCAGCGCGGGGTGACCCTGCCTTTAGAGGGACAGGCCACCACCACCATGGAAAACCGGCTGGAAAAGGGATATCAGACCCAGGCGGAGATCTTCGGCGATCAGATGCTGGAAGCTTGGAAGCAAAACCACATCAATTACTGGCTGGCAGACAACTGCTTCGGGGACTACTACACCCGCACCGGCCTGGATTTGAAGCAGCGGGAAATGATTACCTTCTGCTTTTTGGCGGCCCAGGGAGGCTGCGAACCTCAGCTTATGGGCCACGCCAAAGGAAATATGAATCTGGGCAATGACAAAGACTTTTTGATTCGGGTGGTGTCTCAGTGCCTGCCCTATATCGGCTATCCCAGAAGTCTCAATGCAGTCACCTGCATTAACAAAGCAGCGGAAGGATGATTTTCCTTCCCTCCCCATAAAACAACGCCGTCCGTGCTGGAAAAGCAGCTGCGGGCGGCATTTTTCTGTGTTATCCATCCACTTTTTGGTTGGTCTCCAAGCCGGTGCGGTCAAAGGTTACAGTGACATCCACCGTAAAGGGCAGAGAGGACAGGAATTCTCCCGGCTGGGCGGAAGCCGACTCCCAGGTTTCTCCATCGCTCCATTTCAGTTTATCCATAAGTTCCAACACGTCAACCTGATACTGTACCACGGCCTGATAGGCCTGTTGGCAAAGAGAGGCGATTTCATCTCCAGCCTGTTGTTCCATCTGGGAAAAGTCATTTTCTGATTCTCGCTCTCCGGGCTGCAGCAGTTCGTCAATGGAAGCCTTTGCCTGGATGGAAAGATGAGCCTGGGTTTTACTCACCGTCCAGGATGAGGAAACTTGATGAAGCCGGGCGGAAAGGGTGGTGTTCTCATGCTGAAGCACCAGCACCGGTTTGTCACTTTCCTCCAGCAAAAAACAAAGCCCCTGAGTAACTTCTTGAGATAGGACGGTGGTTAGGG
>DXWR01000321.1 GCA_019416775.1 Oscillospiraceae bacterium
ATCCCAATCGAGTTTTTTGAAATTTTGACAAATTTTACGGTATCTACCGGTATATCCATGGATTTTTTGGGAAAGTTTTTTCACTTTTCATTGACACTTCCTTTGCCATGCAGTATAATAGTTTCGAGAAAGAACCACGAAACAGACGGGGTGCATCATGAATCAAAATCATTTAGTAGTTACCGGTATGGGCGCTGTCACACCCATCGGAATTGGAGTCGAGTCTTATTGGAATAATCTGATCAAAGGCGTATCCGGGGTAGACCGGATTCGTGTATTTGATCCTTCCGGTCTTCCGGTGCAGATTGCAGCGGAAGTCAAAAATTTTGACCCGCTGGATTACCTGCCCAAGACGTTGGTAAAGGCCACCGACCGGTTTATGCAGTTTGCCATCATTGCCGCCAAGCAAGCATTGGCTCAAAGCAAACTAAACATTGCTCAAAACTCGGACCGCATCGGTATTGTAATGGGAACCGCTATGGACGGTGTCAGCTGCGTTGCCAACACCCAGCATTCCTATTCCACCGGCGCAGCCAAAAAGATCGGACCCCGGTTTGTTCCCATGGTCATTGGAAACATTGCTGCAGCCCAGGTTGCCATTGAATACGGCATTCACGGTCCCAGCTTTACCGTCAACACCGCCTGCTCATCCGGAGGCGACGCCATGATGCTGGCCGCCATGCTGATCAATAGTGGAGAGGCAGATGCAGTGCTGGTGATGGGAGGGGAGTCCATCCTCACTCCGGTAGTGGTGTCCAGTTTGGCCCAGTCCAAGGCACTATCCCGCCGCAACGACGATCCTGCCACCGCCTGCCGGCCTTTTGATGCAGACCGGGACGGCTTTGTCATTGGAGAAGGGGGCGGAGCGATTCTGCTGGAACGGGAAGAATACGCTCTATCCCGAGATGCGGAAATTTTTGCCCGTGTTCCCGGCTATGCCAACACCAGCGACGGTTACCATGTGGTCAGCCCGATGCCGGACGGTGCAGGTGCTGCCCGGTGTATGCAGCTGGCGTTGCAGCGCGCCGGTCTGAACCCTTCAGACATCGATTATATCAATGCCCACGGCACCTCTACACCGTTAGGGGATCAGGCGGAAACCACCGCCATTAAAGCCGTGTTTGGGGGCATTGAAACAGCACCTCCGGTAAGTGCGACTAAGAGCGCCACCGGCCACTTAATGGGAGCAGGCGGCATTACGGAAGTCATTGCCTGCATCCAAGCTATCCGAGAAGGTATCCTTCCTCCTACCATCAATTATGCAACACCGGATCCTGTTTGCGACTTGGATTATGTGCCAAATCAAGCCAGAAAAGCCAAGGTGCGTTACGCTATGTCCAACTCGTTGGGCTTTGGCGGACAAAATTCCAGCATCATTGTCAGCGCTTACGGAACAAAATGAATTTTCCAGCCGTGCCTGTTGGTGCGGCTTTTATCTTTTTTCTGGATAGACTTATGCGAAAATAACATCAACGGCAGAATTTTACAAAAACGGCAGAATTTTACAAAAAGATTGCATTGTAGAGTGAGTTGACAGATTTTTCAAACTTCCGTATAATTTGATTACAGCATAAGTCAATGCAAGAAATGAATGAAATCCCCTGATTTGGGGAAAACTGGCTGAGAAATACGGCTGGATATTGGAAAGTGAGGATCTTTCATGGAATATACCTACGATGTAACCATGTTTCGGGATACGTTTGAACATGAATTTACCTATTTAAACGGCTTCCTTCGCAATGTTTCCAAAAACGGCGACAAACCTGCCATGGTGTGCCCTTTAACCAGCCGCAGATGGAATTACACTCAGCTTAATGAAGACTGCAACCGTTTGGCCCATGCCATGAAAGCGGACGGAGTGGGGAAAAATGATGTGGTCATGTATATGCTGCTGAATTCTGCGGAGTTTGTGTTCTGCTATCTGGGCGCTCATAAAATCGGCGCCATCAACTGTCCGGTAAACTACCGCCAAGCTCCCGGTGAGATCGCTTTGATGCTGGAAGACAGCAAACCCAAAGTATTTGTCTACGACGCGGAATTTCGCAAGGTAGCACAGGATGCCTTGAAGATGTCCAGCTATACCCCGGATCGGGTTGTGGTAGTGGATTTGGAAAATAAAGCGACAGCCGATCAAGGCGAAATTGCCTATCGGGATTATGTGGACGGACAAAGCGTGGAAAATCCCCCCATTGATTTCCATCCACATATCTACGACGAAACCACCCGCCTTTACACCTCCGGCACCACCAACCGGCCCAAAGGAGTCCCCATCAACAACATCAACGAAGTCCTTTCTGCCCATGATGTAATGATGCATTTCCCGTTAAATGCCAGAGACTGCACCATGAACATGACTCCTTGGTTCCATCGAGGCGGCATCCACTCCGGCGGTCCTTGCCCCACCTTTTATGCCGGGGGACAGGTGGTTATCCTAAGGGATTTCAATCCACGCCGGTGTTTGAACTACGTCAAGGAATACGGCATTACCTTCCTTATCGGTGTGCCGGCCATCATTGAGATGCTGGCTCGGGCTCAGGAGAGCAGCCCGGTGGATCTCAGCGGTTTGAAGGGGATTGTGACCATGGGCGCTCCCTTTGAAAAGGCTGCCTGCGAAAAATACCTCAAGCTGCTGACTCCCCATATTTTCAACGGTTATGGCACAACCGAAAGCTTTTGGAATACCTTTTTGCGGCCCTATGATCTGCCTGAAATGAGCGGAAGCGCCGGCCAATCCTGTACCGACGATGAAGTGCGGCTGGTCAAAGTCTGTGAAAACGGCCATTCCGAACCGGATGACACCGTCGCTAAAGACAGCCAGGAAGTGGGAGAAATTATCATCAAGTCTCCTGCCAAGAGCGCTTACTGCTACTTTAACAATCCGGAAATGACTGAAAAGCGGTTCTACAAAGGCTATATGTACACCGGTGATTTGGGCGTTTGGGATGAGCACGAATTTGTAACGGTAGTAGGCCGAAAGGACGACATGATCGTCTCCGCCGGGGAAAATATCTACCCTACTCAGATCGAAGCCATCCTCAATGAACATCCCAAGGTGCGGGAAAGCGCTGTCATCGGCATTCCGGACCGCACTCGGGGCCAGATCGTGGCCGCCTATGTGATTCCGGAAGAGGGTGTGGAACTGACCGGAGCAGAGCTGAAGGAGTACTGTGCCAATCACCCCATGCTTTCTCCCTATAAGCGGCCCCGGCAGTACAACATCGTTACCGAGCTGCCCCACACCGCCACCGGAAAGCTGATGCACTACGTGCTGCGGAAAAATCACCAGGAATAAATAGTTTTTTCTTTCCAGGTCTTGACAGGAACAAGACTTGGTGCTATAATCAAAATGCTTCAATAAGGTTTTACTGAGGGCTGGGTTGACAAACCCAGCCTTCCCATTTATGTAGGCGGTTGCGTTACCGCTGCCCCAGAGGGAAAGGAGCGTTTTATGGGAAAAGAAAACAATAAATCCCAAACTGTTCAGCGCACCCGGTCTTTGGCTCAACCCATTGCCGATGAGCTGGGCCTGATTTTATGGGACGTCCGCTTTGAAAAGGAAGGGGCCGACTGGTTCTTGCGGATCATCATTGATTCCAAGGAAGGAGAAGGGGTTTCCTTCGACCAGTGTGAAGCGCTCAGCCGCAGGCTGGACCCGCTGCTGGACGAAGAGGACTTTATCCCCCAAAGCTACTATTTGGAAGTTTCTTCTCCCGGATTGATGCGTCCCCTGCGCCGCCCGGAACACTTTACCGCAACCATCGGTATGGAGGTAGAGGTAAAGCTCTACCAACCCAGAAACGGCCAGCGCCAACTGGTGGCGCTGCTTGAAGACTATCAGGACGGCGTCATGACTTTGAAGCAGGACCAGGAACAGTTCACCCTTCCGGTGAAGGACTGTGCCTGGGTCAAGCGCCATGACGATTTAGAGTTTTAAGTTGTAATCGCCAAAAAGGCGTGAGGGAAAGGATGATTCGCAAAATGAATAATAACAATAATATGAATATTTTCGATGCCCTGCACCTGTTGGAGCAGGAAAGAGGCATTTCTATTTCCGATTTGCGGGACGGCCTTATCAATGCCATTGCAGTTTCCATCAAAAAGAACTACAATGTAGATGACGACCATGTTCTGGTGGATCTGGATGTGGAAAATCGCCGGTTTACCGTCAGCACCTTCAAAGATGTGGTGGAAGAGGTGGAAGACCCCAACATTCAAATTTCCTTAGAGGATGCTCTGGCAAAAAATAAACGGATGAAAATCGGTTCCCGACTGGAAACCCGGCTGGACACCAAGAAGATCGGCCGCATTGCTGCTCAGGCAGGCAAGAACCTGATTCATCAGGCCATTGCGGAGTCGGTAAACAATCATATCCGTGCCAATGCCGGGGAAGTGGTCTCCGGCGTGGTGCAGAAAATCGAATCCCGCACCGGCAATGTCACCGTGGAAATCGACAAAAATGAATTCGTCCTCTTTAAAAATGAGCAGATTCCCGGAGAAAAGTTGTTTGAAGGGGATCACATCAAGGTATATGTCAGCGAGCGAGTAGTGGATAAAGAAACCGGCCGCACCGTGATCAAAATCAGCCGAGTCAGCCGAGAAATGGTAAAGCGGCTGTTTGAAAAGGAAGTGCCGGAAATCTACAACGGTGAAGTGGAGATCAAGGCCATTTCCCGGGAACCGGGCAACCGCACCAAGATCGCTGTTTGGAGCCGAGATGAAAACATCGATCCTCGGGGCGCCTGCATCGGCCCCAAGGGTACCCGGGTTGCCAGCGTGGTAAAGGAACTAAACAACGAAAAGATCGACATTGTGCTGTACAGCGACGATCCGGAAGAATTTATTGCCTCCGCGCTCAGCCCCGCTACCGTCCTCAGCGTCCAGATTCTGGATCCGGAAGAACGCACCTGCCGGGTGATTGTGCCGGACAGCCAGTTGAGCCTGGCCATTGGCAACAAGGGTCAAAACGCTAAACTGGCGGCCCGCCTCACCGGATACAGCATTGATATCAAACCCCAAAGCAGCTTGCTGCAGTCTTCCGGAAGCGACGACGAACAGTACGCCAACCGGCTGGTGATTGATTTGGGGGACGAGGAGGAAGAAGAAAAAGCGGCTCCCGAAGCAGAAGAAGCGGTGGAAGGAACCCAGTCTCAACAGGAGCAGGCCTGAACCCGAAAGGAAGGATAAACCATGCAGACCAAAAAAGTACCCATGCGCAAGTGCACCGGCTGCGGGGAACAGAAGCCCAAACGGGAATTGATCCGCGTGGTGCTCAATAAAGAAGGAGAAATTTCGCTGGACGCCACCGGGAAAAAACCGGGGCGGGGGGCATATCTCTGTCCTAACTCGGAATGCCTGAAAAAGGCTAGAAAAAGCCGGGGGTTGGAACGGGGGCTTTCCACCCGCATCGA